>VHCZ01000039.1 GCA_016871535.1 Verrucomicrobiota bacterium | reverse complement strand
CGGCGCAACCCGAAGGGCGGCAGTTCTTTTTCGCCAGACTTCGTTGCTTGCTCCTTACAGATCCACTTCGGGATATGCTCGTCGCTCGCGCCTCGTCTGGCCGAAAAATCCCTTGCCGCGAACGTGAGCGTATTTATGAAATGGACCACTAAGGCACTTGACCAGGGTGGAAATGACCTCAGTCGAGGCCAGCCCAATACGCCTGAGCGCCGCCGCAGCACTGCTGCGAATCGCGACGGTCTTGTGGCGGAGCGCTTGAACCAGCAAGGGAACAGCCGGGGAAGCCGAAGGGCCAATCGCGCCAAATGCGTCCAAGGCCCGCAGCCAGACCCAATCATACCGCGAATCTTTCAGATCGGGATGCTCCAGAGCGGCGATCATGTGCGGCACCGCGTCCCGGGCGTTCACGCCAAAACGCTTGAGCGACTGCAGAGCGAACCCGAGCAGTTCGAGGCTTCCCGCCAACGCGCGAATCAGCTCCGGCAACACAAGGTTTCGCTTGGCAGCCGGATCGTTCTTCAATTTCAGGAGCAGACCGGGTTCGATCTTTTCCAGCGCGTCGGCTGCGGCCGAGGCTGACGGCGCGTACGCGTCGTCGATGGCTTCGGCTAACGCCGGAACCGCGCCGCGCGCGCGGGGTCCCAGGTCACCCAGGATTTGGGCTGCGGCCAGGGTCCGGCGCTGAGGACCGCGATCGAGCAACGCGTCTCGCAAGACCGGGATCACGGAGTCGGCTTGATCAGGATCTGTTTGAACGATGGCGCGAGCCGCCAGCAGGCGAGTTTCCGGGTCCAGGTCCTTCAACACGAATTTCAGCGTCGGGATGGCTGCGGGACAAGTCAGTCGCATCTCCGCGAGGTACCGCGCGGCTTTGCGCCTCCAGAACACTTTCGGGTCCTGAAGTCGATCGAGCAGGTACGGGGTGCAGCGCGGTTCCTGGCTCGGGTCAATTTGACAGAGCGCAAAGGCAGCTTCGAGGCGGACCTGGGGTTGCACGTCGCAGAGAGCTTGTTCCAACGCTTCGGTCACGGACGCCGTTGCCGGAGCGCAAACGCCGAGCGCTTCGGCCGCGCTGGCGCGCACGGCGGCGTTCGTGTGTTGGAGTTGTGCGACCAAATCCGGCCAGGCTGTGTGGGCGGCGGGCTGGCAGCCTTTCAACGCGGCCAGAATGTTGGGGCGGTTGCGTCCATCCTCCATTCGCAAAGCGCCGGCGAGACCCAGGATGAACTCGCGCGTCAGTGGCGGTTGAACATTGGTGACCAATTCGGAAGCGTACCAGCGCACTCGCGGATCCCGGTTTGTGAGCAGGTCGGTCAACGGTGGAGCGGCGTCCTGGCCTGGAATCCCGATTTCCTTGAGCGCCGTGGCTGCTGCCTGGCGCACGTTCTGGTCGCATCGTGTTCGTGCCTTTGACCACGGCGGGGACGTCCGCCGTCAACAGGCGGATCAGCCGCGGCACCGCATTCGTGGCTGGCCAACCGATCCGTCCCAAAACCGTTGCAACGTGAAGCCGCCCCATGGCGCCGTTCCGAGGCGGAAACAGGTAGCGCTGGTTTGGCACGGGCGCCTTGGGGCCAAACCAACTCTCGGGTTTGTCACGGAACAATTGCGAATTGTCGAGGGCAGCGATCAGATAAGGCACTGCGGCTGCCCCCATTTCGGTCAGAGCGTCTTCAGCCGCCGGGTGTGGAGCGGAGGGCCGCGCCAAATCACGAATCCAGGCGCTGACCTTCTTGCCTTTGTGAACGGGTTCTTTGGCGGAAAAGGCGCGTGGAACGATCACGAGCGCCGCGATGACGCACACAAGACTCACGAGAAGCCATTTCTTCATGCCGATGCGCACAGAATCAGTCCGGGACCAAACTTTGATGCACAGCATGTGGTTAGCGTTGGTAGGGACGGATTCCACTCCGTCCCTGACTAATCCTTGAGGCGTCCTCCGAACGGAGAGACGGACAACGGAAAACCAGGGGCCTCCGTTGGCCCATCGTCTCGTCCTGGGCGGCAATCAGCCTTGAGGCCTGATTTGGGACGGAGTGGAATCCGTCCCTACCCCACGCTAGACACATACGATGCATCTGGCTCAAAGTTTGGTTTTTCACCGGCCTCTGCGGCCTGGTTTGCCCGATGGCTCCGGGATGGCCGCTCCGTCTTTGCGGGGATCGGACGCTCCATAGTTCACGCCGGAGGCGAAGTCCCGCATCACGGCCTGTCCGCCGCCCACAGCCTGGGCAAAGTCCCCGCGCAATTCGATTTGATGTCCTTTAGCCTCCAGATCCGCGCGCGCGTCCTTTGGGACGCGGATTTCCATTCGGACGTCATTGCCGCCAAAGGTGAGCTTGGTGAAGCGGGGCGCCTCCAGAGCCGATTGAATGTTCAGGCGATGATCGATCACGTTCGAAACGAATTGCGCGTGCGCTTGCGCCTGGTTCCACCCGCCCATAATGCCGAAAGCTATTCGCAGTTCTCCGCGTTCCATGAAACCGGGGATGATGGTGTGGAGCGGTCTTTTGCGTCCCGCGAGAATATTCGGGTGGTTCGCTTCGAGGGTGAACAACGCGCCGCGATCTTGCAGGGCAAAGCCGGTGCCCTCGGCGACCAAGCCGGAGCCGAACGCGTGGAAGTTGCTTTGGATCAGAGAAACGAGGTTGCCCTCGTTGTCCACCACGCAAAGGTAAGTCGTGTCCGAACGGCCCTCGAACGGTTTGCCTGCCGCCACGTGCGCGTTGGCCTTGTCTAGATCAATCAGCTTGGCACGTTGCCTGGCGTAATCTTTGGAAAGAATTCCAGCCACAGGCACTTTGCTGAACCGCTGGTCCGCAACGTAGCGAAGCATGTCGGCGTAAGCCAGCTTTTTGGCTTCGATCATCACGTGCAGGGCCTTTCCGGAATTGTGGCCCCACTCGCCGAGAGGGAATTGTTCCATGAGATTGAGCATCGACAGCGCCGCGATGCCCTGGCCGTTCGGCGGAATTTCATAGACCGTCCAGGCGCGATAAGTCGTTGAGATCGGATCGACCCATTCGGCGGAGAATTCCTTGAGATCGGCCGCCTCCAGGGCGCCTTCTTGCTGGCGACAGTAGGCCAGCAGCCGCTGCGCAATTCTGCCTTCGTAATAGGCTTTGCGGCCTTGCTGGGCGATCTCGCGATAGGATCGGGCCAGGTCCGGATTCTGGAAAACTTCACCCAGCCGCGGCGCGCGGCCCTTGGGCAAAAATGTCTTCGCCGCGTTTGTATCTTTCTTGAGCAAGCTCTCTGAATCGGCCCAATACGCGGACACGAGTTCGGAGACCGGAAAGCCTTCTTCGGCGTACCTGATCGCTGGCGCGAGGACCTGGGCAAACTTCATTTCCCCGAATCGGTCCAGTAGTTTCTGCCAGCCTTCCACGGCGCCGGGAACGGTCACGGAGTGGATGCCGTTTTGCGGCATGTTGGTGTGCCCTTTCTCCTTCAGGAATTCGGGTGTCAGTTTGGCGGGCGCCCAACCGCTGGCGTTGAGGCCATAGACCTTTCGGCTTTTCGCGTCATAGACCAGCGCGAATAAATCGCCGCCGATGCCGCACATCATCGGAGAGACAACACCCATCGCGGCGTTCGCGGCGACCGCGGCATCGATCGCGTTTCCGCCCTGGGCGAGGATGGAGACGCCGGCTTGGGAGGCGAGCGGATGTTCCGTGGCTACAATACCGTGTCGGGACAAGACCATGGACCGCGCTTGAACCCGGTCCTGGCCCTGAGCCGGATGCGTGATAAACGCCCACATAAGGAGAACGCAGAAGCTAGAAAATCGGTTGCGCATAGCAGCGCCTCTAGAATACGGCAAGGCCTGCGGATATCCATTTCATTTTCCTGTTGGGC
The DNA here is from genome assembly GCA_016871535.1 of Verrucomicrobiota bacterium. Lineage (NCBI taxonomy): Bacteria > Pseudomonadati > Verrucomicrobiota > Verrucomicrobiota bacterium. The sequence goes on along the minus strand of VHCZ01000039.1, from coordinate 31,091 downwards.
TTTTTTTGACTCTTTCGCGTCTGGCCGTTCCCATGAACCTGACGGTAGGGCGAGCCTGTCCCAGCGAGCCGAACCGACGTGTTCAACGCGCGTGGAGCGGCTCGCCGGGACGGACTCGCCCTACCAGGTTAGTCAGACCAAGGAGGTTTTCCAGGAACGTCGCTTGCTCCGCCAAGTCCGCCAAGCTGCGAAGTTGTTTTTCAAACGTGGTTCGGCTAGAAGAGGCCCATGAACCAATCGCTCCAATGCACTCGCCGTTCCTTTCTCAAGCAAGTGGCTCTCGCTTCCGCAGGCGCTCCGATTTTTCTGCCGCGCTTGCTCAGCGCTCCACCCTCGGAACGCGTGTTGCACGCCAGCTTTGGCGCCAGCGGCATGGCGCGCGCGGATCTCACGGAAATCTCCCGCCACGCCAACGTTCAATTTGTCGCCGTCGCGGACGTGGAACCGGCCAAAGCGGACGATTTGAAAAAGAAATGGCCCGATCTTCGAGTTTACACGGATTGGCGCGTGTTGCTGGACAAGGAAAGGGACCTGACTTCGGTGAACGTCTCCACGCCGGACCACATGCACGGCCCCATCGCCATGAGCGCGCTGCAACGCGGCTTGCACGTGTATTGCCAGAAACCGCTCACGCACGACATTTACGAATCCCGCAAACTCACCGAAGTCGCCCGCCGCAAGAATCTGGTCACACAAATGGGCATTCAAATCCATTCCAACGCCGAGTATCGGCTCGCCGTGCGACTCGTTCAGGACGGCGCCATCGGCAAGGTGAAAGAGGTCCACACCTGGAGCAGCAAGAAGTGGGGCGACACAGGGCCCATGCCCGCCCGCGTCGATCCCGTGCCGGCGGGCTTTGACTGGGATCTCTGGATCGGCGTGTGCGCGCCGCGACCGTTCATTGGCGGCGGCTGGTACCATCCGGGCAACTGGCGCAAGCGGCTCGATTTCGGCACCGGGACGTTTGGCGACATGGGGTGTCACATTTACGATCCGGTGTTCAAGGCGCTCGCGCTGACCGCGCCAATCAGCGTGCGCAGCGAAGGCGGTCCGCCCAACAATCATTCGTGGGCCACGGACGCGATCATCCATTACGTTTTCCCAGGCACGGCGTTCACGGCGGAGAAGGAAGTGAAAGTGACGTGGTACGACGGCGACCAGCGTCCGCCGGCGGAAATCATCGCGCTGGTCGGCGGGAAGATTCCGGATCAAGGATCGGTGTTTCTGGGCGCCAAAGGGGTGATGGTATTGCCCCACGTCGCGAAGCCCAAGCTGCTGCCGGAAGCGGACTTCAAAGATTTCAAACCTCCCGCCATTCAAAGCTCGAATCACTGGCACCAATTCGTCGATGCGATTCGCGGCCAGGGCACGGCTGCGGCGAACTTCGATTATTCCGGGCCGCTCACCGAAGCGGTCTTGCTTGGCAGCGTCGCGACGCGTTTCCCGAAGACGACGCTGAAGTGGAACGCCAAGTCGTTGAAGTTCACGAACGAGAAGGAGGCGAGCCAATTCGTGCGGAGGAAATATCGGAAGGGGTGGGAAGTCGCGGGGTTGTCCTGAATCACTACCAATCGCGCCCATGAAGCCGAGCCGACGGATCAGGCCTTCCCATGAACCCGTCTCCCGGATCGTGGCCTTTAGGCCGCTTCAACGCCCGATTCCGGAGAGTGCGCGGAAGCAGCCTGAAGGCTGCGGTCCGCCCGGTCTCAGGTTCATGGGCCGTGTGCACGGCTCGAAGGCCGTGGAAGCTTCCCCTGAACCGTCTCTTTGGACCGCGGCCTTTAGACCGCTTCAACGCCGAACTCCAGAGCGGGGCCGGAAGCAGCTTAAAGGCTGCGGTTCGCACGGTTTTCGCTTCATGGGCTGTATGCACGGCTTTAGGGCCGTGGAAACTTCCCATGAAGCAAGATCTCACCGCCAGCTTCTGGAGTGCGCGAGTCCTCTCTGCGCCTTACACGGATCTGTGCATGGCGCTCGCCAATCCCAAGGGGATTGCGTGCTCCAGCTCAGGGTTGCCATTGGACCCGGCCCGGTGAAGCTGAAGCTTGAGCGGGGCGCGAAAGAACTGCGACTCCTGGCACAAAGCGCCGGAAGCGCGGCGTGGTTCGAACTGCTCACCCACGTCCTGGACCCGGCGTTGCGCCCGTATCTTCATCCGGTGCGCGATCTCTCCGGCCACGTCGTGCTCACGGACAATCGGCCCGCCGATCATCCCTGGCAGCACGGCATCTTCACCGGATTCCACCGAGTCAACGGCTTCAATTACTGGAAGGAAGACGAAGGCCGGCAGCGCTTCGTGAAGCTGCTGGAATCGAATCAGTCCGACTCGCGAGTGTCTTGGAAATCGCTCACGGAATTGGTCGATCCCGGCGGCCGTGTAGTCCTGGAGCAAGAGCAGTCGGTTGCTGTGCATGCGGCCCGAGAACCTGGCGCCCGGGAACAGGGCAGCGCTGGAATCGCCGGGTTCTACTTCATTGACTTTGATTTTCTCCTTCGTGCCAGAAGCCAGGACGTGACGTTCGGCAAATTCGGCGTGGGCGGCCTGGCGGCTCGAATGCCCTGGGACCAGGCCAATCCGAAGCAGACGCATCTCAATTCGAATGGCTTGCGGGGCCGGGAATGCGAACAGAAGCGCGCCCAATGGTGCAACGTGGAGCGCCTGTTCGGCAACGAAACGTTCGGCATCGCGATCCTGGATCATCCGAGCAATCCGAATCATCCCTCCGGCTGGCGGGTCGATGAACAAGGCTTGATCAATCCGGCGGTGTCGATGCTGGGGGATTGGTCGTTGCCGGCCGGAAGCGAACGCAAGTTCCGCTATCGCGTCCTGATCTACCAGCGAAGCGCGTCGAAGGAATGGCTGGAGGAACAATTTGAGAAATACGCCTCTGAGAAGTAGGGCAGGTTTTCAGGGGCGCATCTCTGAACGAGGGTGCTGCGCAAGGACCTCACCAAGCGTAGCGCAGAGTTGCACTCTGCCGTATCGCCGATTTGCAATCGGCGGCGCTTCGACAAGTTCCAGAGCCTTGGAACTCGTCGGGCCCCTGCGGAATGCAATTCCGCGATACGGCAGATTACAAATCTGCGCTACGGCCTGTGCCCGTCCTCATTTGGAGATGCGCACGGCTTCCAGATGGCAAGGAAACAAGCAGGCAGGCCAGATGCCTGCCCTGCACTCCAGGTGACGAATTATGCGCGCAATCATCCAACGGGTCTCGTCGGCTTCCGTCGCCATTGAAAGTCAAATCAAGAACGCGATCCAGAAGGGCCTGCTGGTGCTTCTGGGCGTCGAAGAATCCGACACACCCGAGGACCTCGATTGGTTAAGCGGAAAAATCGTGCGCTTGCGAATTTTCCCCGACGATCAGGGCGTCATGAACCGTTCCGTGCAGGAGGCGCAAGGCGACATTTTGGTGGTCAGCCAGTTCACCCTGTTCGCGAGCACGCGCAAAGGCAACCGCCCGTCCTACAGCCGAGCCGCGCGTCCCGAGACGGCGGTCCCGCTTTACGAGGCCTTCGTACGGCGGCTTACGCAAGATTTGGGGCGCCCCGTCCTCACGGGCGAGTTTGGCGCAGAAATGAAGGTGAGCCTGACCAACGACGGGCCGGTGACCATTCTGATCGATACGAAGATGAAGGAATGAAGGCGGCATCTGCGGTGTTCAAAGTTTAAGGTTCCAAGTTCAAAGTTGTTGTCGCAAGAAGAGAGGATCTTAACAGGAGGTAACAGAGGGAACGGAGATTCATTTTCTTAGTTCCCCTTTCGTAAAGGCTGCGAGGCCACTTCCTCGCAGCCGGGTCTGCGAAAAAGCCCGTGTTCTACAAACGCCCAGATTGCCCGCAGGCCGAGGTGAAACTTGTCACCCCACTCATTTAACCGATTTAACGATTTAACCTTTTAACGTTGTAACGGCTCGGTCGCGGCTTTGCCGGGTCTTGCCATGCTGGGCCGCTTGCCCTTGCGTTTCAAAAATCGTTCCCGCAGGATGCGCGCGTCATGAGCCTGGAACTTTTCAAACTGAACGGGAAAGTCGCCTGGATCACCGGCGGCACCAAAGGCCTGGGTTTTGCCATGGCCAACGCCCTGGCCAGCGTCGGGGCCGATATCCTCATCAACAGCCGCAATCGCGCCGAGGCAGAAACGGCCGCCAAACAGATCGCGGAAACCCACCGTTGCCGCGCCCTGGGACTTCAGGCGGACGTCACGAACCCGGCGGAAATCGCGGGAACCGTGGAACGCGCAATCCAGGAATTCGGGAGCATCGATATCCTCGTGAACAACGCGGGCATCAATGTGCGCCAGCCCACAATCGATCTGCCCCTGGAAGAGTGGCAAAAGGTTTTGGACATCAATTTGACCGGGCCGTTTCTCTGCACCAAAGCCGTCGCGCCGCACATGATCCAAAAAGGCTGGGGCCGGATCATCCATTTGTCGTCCATCCTCGGACACGTGGGCCTGGCGGGACGGCCGGCGTACACGGCGACGAAGGGCGCGATCGTGCTCTTGACGAAGACGCAGGCATTGGAATTCGCGGCGAATGGCATCACCGTGAACGCGATTTGTCCCGGCCCGTTCGAGACGCCCATGAACCTGCCGCTCCTGCAGAATCCGGAAGTCTATAAGGCGTTCGTGGCAAAGATTCCTTTGGGCCGCTGGGGTTACCTCCACGAAATCCACGGCGCCGTCATTTTCCTGGCGTCGAATGCCTCCAGCTACGTGACCGGAACGACGCTGACCGTCGATGGCGGCTGGACGGCGCAGTAGGAGTGGCCGCGCGTCCCAGCGTTTTTTGACCAACCACTTAACGACGGTGGGGCGAGGCTCCTGCCGAGCCTTTCCTCGATGGCATTGGCTCGGCAGGAGTCCACCTTAACCGCTATTTCCCGGTTGACTGAAATGCAAACTTCATCCAAGGCAGCCACGGCACGCCGGATTGATTCGGCCTTCAGGCTCGCGAGCGAGCGCTACGCCGCGATGAGCGTGGACGTTCGCCGTGCGCTCAAGACCCTTGCCACGATCCCCATTTCGCTGCACTGCTGGCAAGGCGATGACGTCGGTGGGTTCGAGAAATCGGGAAGCGACCTGGGCGGCGGCCTGGCTGTGACGGGCGATTATCCGGGGAAAGCGCGATCTCCCGACGAGTTGCGCGCCGACCTGGACAAAGCTTTCTCGCTCATTCCTGGCCGGCATCGTTTGAATCTCCATGCCTGCTACGGCGAGTTTGGCGGCCGGCGCGTGGACCGCGACGAAATTGAGCCGGCGCATTTCAGGAACTGGATTGATTGGGCGCGTCAGCGCCGCCTGGGACTCGACTTCAATCCGACGTATTTTGCCCACCCGAATGCCGCCGACGGTTTCACGCTCTCGCACCGCGACAAAGACATCCGGGGTTTCTGGATCGAGCACGGTACTCGTTGCCGCGAAATCGGCGCCGCGATGGGAAAAGCCCTGGGCTCGCCTTGCGTCACCAACATCTGGATTCCCGATGGGATGAAAGACACGCCCGCGGATCGCTCCGGTCCGCGCGAGCGCCTGGCCGAATCTCTCGACGCCATTTTCGAAAGCCCCATTTCCCCAAAGCACAACCTCGACGCCGTCGAACCGAAACTCTTCGGGCTTGGCAGCGAAAGTTACGTGGTTGGCTCGCACGAATTCTACCTCGGCTACGCGATCACGCGCCGCAAACTGCTTTGCCTGGACGCCGGACATTACCATCCGACAGAAACGATCTCGGATAAGCTCACGAGCGTGCTCCAGTTCTTGCCGGAAATACTGCTGCACGTGAGCCGCGGCATCCGGTGGGACAGCGATCACGTGGTTACGTTCACCGATGACCTCCAGGCCATCGCGCGTGAAATCGTCGCCAACGGCTACCTCACGCGCGTCCACATCGGTCTTGATTACTTCGATGCCAGCATCAACCGCATCGCCGCCTGGATCGTCGGTGCGCGCAACCTGCTGCGCGCCCTTCTGGTGGCGCTGCTGGAACCGCCCGCCATCCGCGACGCCGAAATCTCAGGCGACTTCACGGCGCGCCTGGCTTTGCTGGAGGAGGCCAAGGCGTTGCCGGTGGGAGCGATCTGGGATTACTACTGCGAAACCCAAGGCGTTCCGGTGAGCAACGCGTGGCTGGCCGAAGTGAAACGCTACGAGCGCGAGGTGTTGAGCAAGCGAGGCGAAGTTTCGGCCCACGAAAGACACGAAAGGGGGGTGTAACCAGAAAGCTTCCCCTGAACCTGACGGTAGGGCGAGCCTGTCCCCAGCGAGCCGAGTCGGACGTGGTCCAGGCACGTCGAGCGGCTCGCCGGGACGGACTCGCCCTACCTGGTTCATGGGGCGTGAGCATGGTCATCAGACCAAGGAAGCTTCCCATGATCCCACACCACTCCACCTCTCCATGGCTCTACACATTGGCAAGCGCGCTGTGGGTGGAAAAAGAAAAGGTGTGGCGGGCGGGCTTCGGTTTGGCGTGGACTTACAAACATCAAAACCCGCTGCCACACCTTCGCCATGCTCTCGCAGCGCCTGGGTCGAGGCACCCCGATTTACGGTTGCGTGAAATCACTCGCGAGCAATCAGCCATTACCTGAGCGATTCCGCCCATGAACCTGACGGTAGGGCGAGCCTGTCCCCAGCGAGCCGGTCTGCGCGTGTTCCACGCACGCCGAGCGGCTCGCCGGGACGGATTCGCCCTACCAGGTGCATGGGCAGAACTGCTGCATTTCCCGACCTCAGCCACGGAGGCCCCGCTCGCGCAGCATCGCGGGAAGTGGCGCGGCTTCCTTCTTCAGAAACCGCAAGGTCCAACGGCGCCGCTCGGAATCTTCAGTGGAAAATCGTTCCGCCGCCGCCGCTCGCATCCTCTTATACAATCGCCGCCGCGACCAGAGTCCCCAGAAGAGCGAATTCGCAATGCCCAGCCCGCACCATAGAATCATGTTCAAGGCCAGCGACGGCCCATTGTTGTTCGTTCCGAACGCGGTCCAGAGCGCTTGCGAGACCATAGCAGCATAGAAAACCAATCCCGGAATGACCACGATGCGGACCGCCGCGCCTCCGCGCGCGACGCGCGGATTCTTCGCAGACATCCCCGACCACATGCCGGTCCAGCCGAGCGCCCACAGATCCAGTGCCCAGGTCCCAACATAGCCGAGGCATCCCCAGATCCAGAGAATTCTGTCCGCGTCCTGCCTGAACTCACCCGTGTGCAAGCCAAACACCGCGACGCCGATTTGCGCCGCCAGCAGGAAACAAAGCGGCCCGAGGAATTGCCAGCGCAACGCGAGCCATTGCCCTCGGAGAATCTCGCGCGCGCTGAGCGGTGTGCAAAGCAGCCACTCCAGAGTCCCGGCCCATTTTTCCTCGGCGAACCCCCGGCTGGCTTCCGAACCGATCCACAGCTTGACCACTAGCGAGGCGCAAATGATGAGCGTCGAAACGAAACCAGGGGTAATCAGCACAATCGGATTCGCGGTCACCACACTCACGCCGAACCCGGCGACGACAGCCAGGAAAAGCCAGAACCACAGCCGCTTCAAGCGGTCGCGCGCCATGAGCCAGAGGATTGGGTTCCGACTCAACAACCGCTTTCGGAGCGCGCTCCGGACTTCTGCGTTCCCGTAGCACCATTGCTGGAATCGTTCGCGCCAACTGGCGCCGGCGGGTCCGCTCGCTTTGTCCTGCCACACGCGGCTCAAGATCATTCCGGCAAGGACCACCAATCCCCACGACAGCGCGTGGGTCCAAAGAAGCGACATCCAAAATGAATTCCCCAGGGGTCCCAAGGGCGGAATCCCCGCCCGCAGAAAGGTGGTTTTGGGACTCAGATACTGCAACGGCAGGTAAAAGACTTCGGGGAACCCTTTTCTAATCAGCCATTGCGCGGCTTCCGGCATGATGAACCACGACCACAAAATCACGATCAGTGCGCCGGTCCTGGCGCGGCTTTGCTTCCGGCTAAGAGAGGAGACCAACAAAGCCACGCTCAACGAGAAGAAAAGCGTATTCGCCAGGGCCAGCGACACTCGCGCGACTGCGGAAGGCTGCGCCTTACCCAAAGGAATCAACAGGACCAGCACCGGGATGCCGACCAGGAATGCGCACACCACACCGATGGATCGCGAAACGAGTTTTCCGAGAACCACGTCAAGGCCGGTCAGGTTCGTGAGGAATAGTAAGCCCAGCGTTCCCTCGCGCTTTTCTTCGCTCAAACAATCATGCGCGACGTGAGCGCCGCCGAACATGCAGAGCGCGAATAGAATCTCCGTCAGCCCTTGAAACATGGAAAAACCTGTCCACGCGCCGCCAAAGTAATTGTAGGCCACCATGGCGCCGATTCCGCCGATGGCCGCGGCGAGCGCGATGCGGACGCGAATGGAATAGGTTTCTCGCCGGCGGGCCAAAACCCGCAATTCCCGATCGACGATGGGCAGAAACGTCATGCTGGCGTTAGTTTGACCAGCAAGCCGGGTTCAGATCACGCAATTTCCCCCGATTCAGCCGTTGCCCTGTTTCGCCGCTCCTTTGTCTTCGGCCTCAACAGTCACGTGCAGGCGAGCGGTGGCTTTGTGGCCGCGTTCGTTCGTTCGCTCGACGCTCACGAGGTAATGACCCGGTTTCGCGAACCGATGTTCCGTCACGGCGTAGCCGTCCTTGGCCAGGCTCTGGACGTTGCCGTCCGATTTGGCCGTGACTTTTGCGGTGCCATCGCCGAAGTCCCACGTTTCGTGGCCGAAGGTCGTTTTGAATGTTCGCACCTTGAACGTCACGGGGTCGCCCGGCCGGATGCCGAACGTCGGAGCATAGACGGCGTGAATGCTCGGAGGCAATTGGTCGGGCCCAGCCGGGTCAATGACATCGACGTACGCGAAATCGCAGCCCACTTCGCCGCGTGCGTCGGTGACTTTCAGAATTTCACTGTAGAAACCTGGCCGGGAGTACGTGCGCTCGACGGTGGAACCGCGGGCAGTCATTCCGTCGGAGAAAGTCCAGTCATGCCGAGCGATTCGGCCTGAAGCGCTCCAGGATTTTGAACCGTCGAGAAGGACTTTCTGGCCCACGCCCACGAAGTGATGCGGCCGCGCCACAGCAATGATTCTCGGCGCGTATTGTCGCTGGTACGCCTCCCAAACAAAGGCGTAACCCTCCTGGATTCCCCAAAGACCGGACGGTTGGCGGCTCGTGATGTCGAAATGGAGATGCGACCAACCGCCGCTGCCACCTTCCTTGCCCAGCACGCCGATCTTTTGGCCGATGGCGATCTGGGATCCGGGCCGGACGGCGGGATCGATGGAGTAGAGATGGCTGTAGCGATAGTACCAGCCGCGTTCGTCGAGCAGATAGACAACGTCGTAGCGCGGTTTCGCCGGGCTGTCCTCGTAGCCAGGCAGAATCTCTTTGCCGGAAGAAATCACTCTCCCATGCGTCGCCGCCACGACGTCGATCAATCCTTCCGCTCCGCCAAAATCGAGTCCGTAGTGGTAATAGACGTTCTTGGCGCCGGGGGCCTCGCCGCCATCGACGAACGTGGGCTCGTTGGCCATTTGTGTGTTGCTGGCAAACCAGCGTTGCTTGAGCGGATAAGCAAATGTGCCCGGCTCAATCCAGGGCGAACCCGCCGGCCAAAGCCGCAGCCGCGCGTCCTTGACCAATCCCCACGCGTTGCCCTGGCTGCTGTTCCCGACGTAACCTTTGGTGATCGGACAATCGATTTGGACGCCCGCGAACGTTACCGGCAGGTTGTACGTTGCCGAAGTTAACACCAGGGATTGCCCGTTGAGTTCGACGGTGACGCGCGCCTGGCGGACGGCATTGCGAAAGGCGTCGCGGGCTTCGTCCAGGCGGAGGAGTTTGATCTGGGCCTTGGTCCCATCAGCGATCTGGATTTCCTGCGCCTCGTTCACGTTCAGGTCCACCGAACGGACGATCGACGTACTTCCGAGAGCTGAATCTGCGGCGGCGGACTCTCGTGCCAGCAAGGCCAGGAGAGTTATGCGAAACGAAGCGACGGCGGTTTGGAGTACGCGACATTTCATGACGGGAATGCTTAGGCGAATTCCGACTGAATGGTAATCCCAAAATTACTGAGCGACACCTGTCGTCGTCGCTGCACCCAAGACTGGGCTGCGTTTACGCGAACAAAGATTGCTTTGTCCTGAGGAATATTGATTCTATGGACAACGCTCGTTCGTCGATGCCAGCGGCTAATCCAGTTCACGGTCCGGTCCATCCGGCTCAGAGATGCTGGCTCTCCTGGATCTCACCCGTTCTGTCCGTTGCGCTCATTCTTTCGTATGTCCCGGTCATGTCACCGGCCAGGACGCATGACGATCCGGCGGCGGCCAGCGTTTCCTCGGGGAATCCGCAGATTCTGCCGGAAAATCTCCTGTCCGGTCGCTCCTTTTCCATTCAAAGGCAAAACGGAGTCTTTTGGCTGATCAAACCGGACGGTTCCCGCACGTTCCCGCTCGGCGTGTGCTGCGTCGGCATGGGAGCCACTCGCAAGGATTTCGATCCCGATAATCCCGGCTACGCGGCGTGGCAACACTACGCCGACTCCAACCAGTGGGCCGAAGCCACGCTGAAGCGGCTCAAATCCTGGGGCTTCAACACCATTGGCGGCTGGAGCGACTTCGATGCGCTCAAGCAATGCCGCGACCCGGATGTCATGTTCGCGCCCGTGCTGCACATCGGATCGACGGCGGGCGCTCCGTGGTGGGACATGTGGGACCCGAAAATCACCGACCGCATGGACGAGGTGGCGCGGGAGCAAATCCTGGCGTTGCGCGATGATCCGCGGCTTTTCGGATACTACAGCGACAACGAAATGGGTTGGTGGAACGCCACGCTGTTCAAGATGACGCTCGAGCAAGCGCCCACAAGCGGCCAACGCCGCCGGCTCCTGGATTTCCTGCGCCAGACGTATCGCAACCGGTGGTCTGAATTACTGAAAGACTTCGAGCCGGAAGGCGCGAACCGTTGGTTGGAACTGGAACAGCGCGGCATGCTCTACCTCCGTCCGGGAGGCAAAGGCATCCGGACGATGCGCCAGTTCCTCGGTTTGCTGGCCGAGCGTTACTATGCGCTGGTCCACGAGATCATTCGCAAATACGACCAACGCGCGCTGATTCTGGGAGAACGCTACCAATCTTTCTACTATCCCGAAGTGGCCCGCGCGGCAGCGCCGTACGTGGATGCTATTTCCAGCAACCTGAACGCCAGTTGGAGCGACGGCACTTTCGCTCGGTTTTATCTGGAAACCCTCCACGCCCTGACCCGCAAGCCGATTCTCATCAGCGAATTTTACATGGCCGCCATGGAAAACCGGACCGGCAACAAGAATAATCACGGCGTTTTCCCGGTTGTCGCCACGCAGAAGGAACGCGCCGCGGGTTTTCAGCGCACGCTCCAGGCCTTGCTCAGGATCCCTTACGTGATCGGCGCGGACTGGTTCCAATACTTTGACGAGCCAACGCATGGCCGCGGCGACGGCGAGAACTTCAACTTCGGCCTGGTCGATATTCACGACCAGCCTTACGAAGAACTCACCTCCGCGGCGGACGGGATTGATCCGATCGCCTTAAGGAGCCTGCCTGCCCGGACACGTTCCGACGCTTCGCAAGGCGTGCCGCCTGCGCCTCCGAGTCCTTTCGAGCCGCTCCAGCCAACGCTCGCGTTGCAGCACTGGGATCGCGAGCGCGGCTTTGTCAAACCCGCTTCAGAATTCCCCTTGGCCGATCTTTACGTGTGCTGGAGCAAACAGGCGATTTATCTCGGGCTCTATTCGCACGACATTGTCGAGGACGCCTTTTACCGAAGCAAAACCGTGCCGAAGAACGATCGCGCCGAATGGTCGATCACCGCGGGGCGGTCTCGAAAAACCATCCGGGCCCGGATCGGCGCGGGTGTCGAACCGATCATCAACGAGCGCGGCGTGCGCATCGTCAATCTCTCCGGCGTGAACCTTGACGTGCGCAATATCGCCGCCGTCGAATTGCCGGCGAAATGGTTCGGGAAAGACGGATTCGAGGCGGGAGATTCCGTCGAGCTTGCGTCCACGCTCCTGACCCATTGCCAGGGCTATCGAGTCGATTGGAAAGGGAAATTCGTTTTGAAGGATTGACGGGCGAGACAGAGTTCTCGCCTTGTAGCGCAGATTTGCAACCTGCTGTATCGCAGAATTGCATTCTGCGGCGTGGCGGCAAGTTCCGGTGCCTCGGACTCGTCGGCGCGCTGCCGACTGCAAATCGGCGATGCGGCAGACTGCAAGTCTGCGCTACTAAGCAGCGCCCATTAGCTGCCCCTTGCTGGCGTCGCGGCCCGCATGGTATAGAAGCGCCATGGCAAGTGACCGTGCGCTCCTGGTTCGCCCGCAAGTAATCCCAACCCTGGATCCGGACTTTCGACCTGCGTTCCTCTGGAACCGAGCGTTCGCGGCCCAGGCCAGCGCTTCCAAGAGTCCGATCCGCGTCTCTCTCGCGGTGGAGCAAACCGACGGTTCGATCTTCCATCATTCGACCAGCATTCTTCCGGAGCATGACCCAGGCGCGAGCGCGAATTTCACTCACCTTGAACGTCTGGTGAAATTCCTTCTCTGGTCGCGCGGCGGATTTCGCATCCATTTCGACGGCCCGAAGCTCCTGGCCGAACAACTCCGCAAACATTACGCCGAAACGCCGACCGGTCGCTTCGATGCGAGTATCATGGGCGAGCGCGTCTATGAGCGCCCTTTTGAGATTGTGCACACGCCACAACTTCCGCCCGCCCGGTCCACCAGCAAACCTTTGGGCCGGTATTTGAAAGGCTGCCGCATCGGGTTTGACCTGGGCGGCAGTGATCGCAAGGTTGCGGCGGTGATCGACGGCCAATGCGTCTTCAGCGAGGAAACCATCTGGAATCCGGTTCCGCAGGCCGACCCACAGTGGCACTTCGATCAAATCATGGAGTCGCTCAAACTGGCGGCGCGGCATTTGCCCAGAGTCGATGCGATTGGCGGCAGTTCGGCGGGGGTGATCGTGAACAACCGGATCAAAGTCGCGTCGCTTTTCCGAGGAGTGCCTTTGGCTCTTTTCAATTCCAGGGTGAAGGACCTGTTTCTGGAGATGAGGAAAGCGTGGGGCGGGATTCCGTTCGAGGTCGCCAACGACGGCGAAGTGACGGCGCTGGCGGGTTCGATGGCGCTGGAAAAGAACGGTGTGCTCGGCATTGCGATGGGCACGAGCATGGCGGGTGGTTACGTCAATCCGAGCGGCAATATCACCACCTGGCTGAATGAACTGGCGTTCGCTCCGGTCGATTACAACCCTCACGCTGCGGTCGATGAATGGTCCGGCGACGCGGGTTGTGGCGTCCAATACTTTTCCCAGCAATGCGTAGGGCGATTGCTGCCCGCCGCCGGCATCGAGATGGATTGGGCGCTTCCCCTGCCGGAAAAGCTTAAGCACGTTCAGGAATTGATGCGGGGCGGCGACGATCGCGCGACGAAGATTTTTCAAACCATCGCCGCTTATCTCGGGTACGCGATTTTGCATTACACCGAGTTCTACGACTTCCACCACGTGCTCATTCTGGGACGGGTGACTTCCGGGGTTGGAGGCGATGTGATTACAGCCGGTGCCCGGGAAGTTCTGAGTTCCGAGGCGCCGGAGTTGTCCGAGAAGATCACGCTCCATTCGCCGGACGAGAAAGAGAAACGCCACGGCCAGGCAATCGCGGCGGCGAGCTTGCCTGGTTTGTTCCAGGGACTATGAGTTCGATCGAGAAACCCGCATTCAGACACGGCCTGCGATCGACGCCGCCACAATTCCTCTGACCCAGGTCAATCCCGGCTTGAGCCGTCACCGCTCAGAATGCCGGAAAAGAAAAATACAAGCTTCCTATGAATCCGTATCAAAGGTTCGCGGCTGATTATGTCCGGCTCTTGCAGGAAGGGAAATCGCTGCCGCATGGGAGTCGCCGCGACACTCCCCGCCTGGCGTTGTCGGCGGATGCTCCCACCGTGCTGATCTTCTCCCCGCATCCCGACGACGAATGCATCATCGGCGGATTGCCGCTCCGCTTGCTCCGCCAGGCGCGTATGCGCGTCCTCAACGTCGCCGTGACTCAAGGGAGCAACAAGGAACGGCAAGCCGCGCGTTTCAAAGAACTGCAAGGGGCGTGCGAGTACCTGGGGTATGGACTGATCCAGACTCGCGCGAACGGACTCGAAAAGGTGAACGCGAAAACTCGTTCGCAGGAGCCGGACTTCTGGGCGGACTCCGTGCGGACCATCGCGCAAATCCTCTCGGACAATCGCCCAAGAATTGTTTTCTTCCCTCACGAACAGGACTGGAACAGCACGCACATCGGCACTCACTGGCTTGTCATGGACGCGCTGAGAAGCCTGGCCCCTGAATTCAGTTGCTTCACGGTCGAGACGGAATTCTGGGGCGCCATGGCGACGCCGAACCTCATGGTGGAATCAAACCCGGAGGACGTCGCGGACATGGTCACGGGGACTTCGTTTCACGTTGGTGAAGTGACGCGCAATCCATTTCACCTGTTCCTGCCGGCCTGGATGCAGGACAACGTGCGACGCGGGAGCGAATTGGTCGGCGGCCAGGGCGAAGCGGCGCCGGACTTCGCCTTCGCCACGCTTTACCGTCTGCGACGTTGGGGCCAAGGCCGGCTGGAGAATGTGTTCGACGGCGGAAAGATCATTCCCTCCGCTTTGAATCCAGATCCGCTCTTTGCTCGAACCAGGGGGTCATGAACACCAAGCGAATGACCTGCCGCCTGGCCACTTTGGCGGACCTCGATTTACTGGCTGCCCTCAACGAACAGCTCATGCAGGACGAGGGGCATCCGAACGATCTGACGCGGCAGCAACTGGCGGACCGTATGCGAACCTGGCTCCAGGGTGAACATCGCGCAGTCATTTTCGAGGAGGGCCAGGACCTCGTCGCCTATGCGCTTTATTGCGTCGGTGAGCGTTCCCCGACGGATCGGTTCATATTTCTGCGGCACTTCTTTGTCCAACGGCCGCTGCGACGGAAGGGGATTGGCCGCGAGGCGGTGCGGTTGCTCCTCACGGAAGTTTTCCCGCCAAACGCCCGCGTCTTGTTGGACGTGCTCTACCACAATCAAGCCGCGAGAGCCTTCTGGCAGAAACTCGGTTTCACAGAGCATTGTTTGACCTTCGAAAAGCGCGGCGCTGAGTTCAACCGCGAATGAACACCGCGCGTCGAGCCGCAACCCAATAACCACGGATTTCACGGATCACACGGATTAGAGCGTGTCCGAAAATTCCGCGGGGTCCTGTTTTCGCGCCAAAGGCCGGATGGCGAGGCGCGACGAAGGAGAATATCCTCCCTGGATCTTCGACTGAGGAGCAACGAAGCCAGGCGGCCTTTGGCGCGAAAACCCTCCGGGCGGCGGGTCTTTTGTCCGTGGCCTGCGTTGGCTCGGTCCTTACAGCCCGCGTTGGGGATGCTCGGACCTCGCCGCCTTGGCCACAGCCAAAATCCCTCGCCGCAGGACCCCGCGCAATTTTCGGACACGCTCTTAGAGATCGGATGTCAATGCTTCGATCACGTCCTCATCCACGACCATGGTTTCTGCACGGGCGCAAGTTCTCCGATTTAACCTTGTAACGCTGTAACGAGTCCGGTCGCGAAGGTCGCGGCCTATGGCCTTGCCGAGATTTCCAACATGCGTTCGATCGGCAGGCGGGCGCGCTGGAGCGTCTCCGCGCTCAATTCCACCCGTGGCTCAAGGTTGGCCATGCAGTCGTAGAGCTTCTCCAGCGAGTTCAGCTTCATGAAGCGGCACTCGTTGCAGCGGCAATTGTCCGTGGGCGCGGCGATGAACTCCTTCTCCGGACATTCTTTCTTGAGCCGATGCAGCATCCCGGCCTCGGTGGCGATGATAATGGCTTTGGCCGGGCTTTGGCGGCAATAGCCCACCATTTTCTCGGTCGAACAAACCTCGTCCGCCAGCATGCGGACGGCGCGCGTGCATTCCGGATGCGCAACGAGCGGCGCGCCCGGATGCTCGGCGCGAATGCGCACGATGCTCGCGTGCGTCCACTCGACGTGCACGTAACAATTGCCGCGCCAGAGCGTCATCGGACGGCCGGTCTTCTCCATCACCCACGCGCCGAGATTTTCGTCGGGCACGAAGAGAAGGTCGCGATCCTTCGGCGCGGCGTTGACGATCTTGACCGCGTTGCCGCTCGTGCAAATGACATCGCTGAGCGCCTTGACTTCGGCGCTGCAGTTGATGTAGGCGATGGTCCAGAAATTCGGATTCGTTTCCTGCAACGCTTTGAGTCTGGGCGCGGGACAGCTTTCTTCGAGCGAACAACCGGCGTCTTTGTCTGGCAGCACGACGACCTTGCCCGGATTGAGAATCTTGGCGGTCTCGGCCATGAAGTGAACGCCGCAAAACACGATGACTTCCGCGCTCGTTTTGGCGGCTTGCTGGGAGAGTCCGAGGGAGTCGCCCACAAAATCCGCCACGTCCTGAATCTCCGGGACCTGATAATTGTGGGCCAGAATGACGGCGTTGAGCTTTTTCTTGAGCGCGAGGATTTCCTTGGACAGCGCATCCAGCTTCGCCGGGGGCGCCGGCCGACGCGTTTCAAAGCGATCCACCCCGCGCGGTTGAATCTCGGTTAAGTCAATCATGGCTCAAAGCTTAACCTGAGCCGCGTGCTGCTGCAACGCTCGGATCGAGGAACCAATTCACTTGCTGAGTCCGCGCTCGCTCGATCGGGCGAAACGAACCAGGTGCAGGATCTCCGGCAGCGGCGGCAATTCCGCTTCGATCCGATCCAGGGCGTTCGACACAGTCAGTCCGTCGCGGAAGAGGATTTTGAACGCCTGCTTCAACGCCGCCTGCGCTTCGTCGGAGACCCCGTTGCGCTCCAGGCCGACCTTGTTAATGGTGCGCGTCTCCGCCGGGTTGCCATCGGCCAACATGAACGGCGGCACGTCCTGCACGACTTTGGAACAACCTCCGATGATCGCCATCTTTCCGATCCGGCAGAATTGGTGGACCGCGGCCAGACCGCCGATTACAGCGTGATCTTCCACGGTCACATGGCCGGCCAGCGTGGCGACGTTGGACATGATGATGTGGTTTCCCAGGATCACATTGTGAGCGATGTGGCTGTAAGCGAGGATGTGATTGTGTGAACCGACGACCGTGACTTCGCCGTCACCGGTGGCACTGTGGATCGTGACGTATTCGCGGAACGTGTTTTCGTCCCCAATCTGCGTGCGCGTAATGCCGCCTTTCCATTTGAGGTCCTGCGTCTGCAGGCCGAGACTCGCAAAGGGAAAAACCTCGTTGGCGCGGCCCAGGGTCGTGTGGCCGTCGATCACGACGTGGGAGTGCAACCGGCAACCCTCCCCGAGCACGACATGCTCGCCGATGACGCAGTAGGGGCCGATTTCGCAGTTCGGGGCAAGCTGAGCTTTCGGATGAATGATCGCGGTGGGGTGAACCATTCGAATCATTTTTCCATCAGCATGAAGGTGACTTCCGCTTCGCTGACCACTTCGCCTTCGACGGAGCAGGCGCCCCGGGCGCGGCCGATCTTGCCGCGCGATTTGGTGAGTTCGACTTCGATGATGAGCTGGTCTCCGGGGCGGACAGGCTTGCGCCACTTCACGTTCTCGGCCGACATGAAGTAGGCGATCTTTCCGAAGTTCTCGGCCTGTTTGAGCATCAGAATACCGGAGGCCTGGGCGATCGCTTCCAGTTGCAGCACCCCCGGCATGACCGGATGATTCGGGAAATGGCCCTGAAAGTAAGGCTCGCTGATCGTGACGTTCTTGAGGGCCGTGAGTTTGTTCCCTTCGATTTTCAACACCCGATCCACCATGAGAAACGGATACCGGTGAGGCAGAATCTTGATCAGGTCCAGGATGTCCACCGCCACTGGTTCGCGCGCTGCAGCCGCCGCATTCGACGCCGGAGCCGGAGTGGATTTGGCCAGAGGAGGCGGGACAAAAGCCTGCGCCTTGACGAGCGGCTTGCGCATTTGCGCCTCAATGCGGCGAGCCAATTCGCAATTCGCGGTGTGGCTGGGTTTGACGGCGATGACGTGCCCCAACACCGGCCGCCCGACGAGGGTCAGGTCGCCCAGAATATCCAGAATCTTGTGGCGCACGAATTCGTCGGGAAAACGCAACGGCTCCGCGGTGAGGACCGCGTCGTCGCGAATGACGACCGCGTTTTCCAGGCTGCCGCCTTTGATCAACCCATTTTTGATCAAGAACTCGATTTCCTCGTAGAAACAAAAAGTGCGCGCCGGCGCCAGATCGCGCTTCCAGGTTTCCGGGGAGATTTCGGCCGAAAAGAATTGTGTGAAACGCCCGTGTTTGTCCGCGCTCGTGCAACTGATCTTCAATCCGTCGCCGGGAAACACGGAAATCGTCGTGTCGCCGTTTCGGACTTCGAGGGGCTCGCCCACGCGGTACGGTTCGCGCGGCTCGCTCTGCGGGACGACCCCGGATTTCTCCACCATTTGACAATACGGCTGCGCGCTGCCGTCGCCGACGGGCGGTTCATTGGAATCCAGTTCGACGATGGCGTTGTCGATCTGGAATCCGGCGAACGTGGCCAGGACGTGTTCGACGGTGTGAACGCGCAGGTTGCCCCGGCCCAGCGTGGTGGAGCGGGTCGTGTCGCAGACGTTCTCCACGCGCGCTTCCAGTTCTGGTTTGCCTTCCAGGTCAACCCGGCGGAAACGAATCCCCGTGTTGGGCGACGCCGGCAGAAACGTCGCGCTCACCCGGTTGCCGCTATGCAGGCCCACGCCGGAGAAACTGACGGGTTTGCCTAAGGTCTGCTGATGTGACACAGCGCCATTAAACAGGCCGGCCGCGCGCTTGGCAAGCAGCGGCGCGGCGCAGGTGCGATTACGCGTGTCGGTCAGTCGCGATTCGATTGGCCCCCCTCTCTCCCTGCGAGGAACGAGTGGGGAGAGAGTTGGAGAGAGGGGTTTCTTGGAAAAGCGAAATCGGACGGCTGATTCAAGAAGGAGCGCGGGCAGCTTGCCCGGGCGATGCGATGGCGAGATTCTTGAAAAACTCGCGGGCAGGCTGCCCGCGCTCCTTTGGCTCGATTCTTGAATCATCCGCGGAGCAATCTGGACAGATGCGATTCTCAGTTCACAAACAGGTCCGGCTTTGCTAAAAATCCGGCCGTGAGAGGTGAATCCAACGACGTGCGCGCGCTGCTGAAGCAATACTTCGGCTTCACTTCCTTCCGCCCGCTGCAAGAAGAAATCATTCGCGACGTTCTCGCGGGCAAGGACGTGTTCGCCGTGCTGCCCACGGGCGGAGGCAAATCGCTCTGTTTCCAGTTGCCGGCTCTGGTGCGCCCCGGACTCGTGGTGGTGGTGTCTCCGCTGATCGCTTTGATGAAAGATCAAGTGGACTCGCTCGAAGCTGCGGGAGTGGCCGCGACCTTTCTGAATTCTTCGCTCGCGGCGGGTGAATCGCGACCGCGCCTGCGCGGCCTTCACAACGGCGAATACCGGCTGCTCTACGTTGCGCCGGAACGATTGACGCTGGCGGGATTCCTGGAGGATTTGAAACAGTGGAACGTCAGCCTTTTCGCCATCGACGAAGCGCATTGCATCAGCGAATGGGGGCATGACTTCCGCCCCGAATACCGTCAGCTCTCCTCGTTGCGCGGCCAGTTTCCGGAGATTCCCGTGCTGGCGCTGACCGCCACCGCGACGGAGCGAGTGCGCCGGGATATTGTCGTCCAGCTTCATCTTCGCTCGCCCGGGTGCTACATCGCGAGTTTCAATCGCCCGAACCTCTCCTACCGCGTTTCCGCCAAAACCGGCGCGTATCAACAGGTGCTCGATTTCGTCCGGTCGCGTCCGCACGACAGCGGCATCATTTATTGCCAGGCGCGGAAGACCGCCGACAGCCTGGCGGAGAAGCTCAATGCGGACGGCATTCGCGCCGCCCCTTATCACGCGGGCATGGAATCGGAGGATCGCACGCGCAACCAGGAAGCCTTTCTTCGGGATGAAGTGCGCGTGGTCTGCGCCACGATTGCGTTTGGGATGGGCATCAATAAGCCCAACGTCCGCTTCGTCGTTCACTACGACCTGCCCAAGAACATCGAAAGCTACTATCAGGAGACGGGCCGCGCGGGCCGGGACGGTTTGCCCAGCGAATGCTTGCTGCTCTTCAGTCCGGGCGACCGCATCAAGTATGGCCGGTTCATCGATGAGAAGCCCGATCCGAAAGAACGCGAGATTGCGCGCGCCCAATTGGAGCAGATGGTCCATTATGCCGAGTGCGCCACGTGCCGCCGGGCGTTTTTGCTGGGATACTTTGGTGAGGTTTTTGCCCAGGTCAACTGCGGTGCCTGCGACAACTGCCTCGCCCCGCGCGAAACCTGGGACGGCACCCTGGCAGCCCAGAAATTCTTGTCGTGCGTTTATCGCGTTCGGGAACAAAGCGGGTTCGGCGTCGGCATCCAGCACATCGTGGAAGTGCTCAGCGGCGCGGATACGGAAAAGACTCGCAAGTGGGGTCACACCACGCTTTCGACTTACGGCATCGGCCGGGAACACAACCGTGCCGAATGGGCAGCCATTGGCCGCGAGCTCGTCCGCCTCGGTTACCTCCATCAGAATGCCGACAAGTTCAACATTGTCGAACTGACCGAGACCGGGCGCGCCGTGCTCAAATCGCGACAAAAGATTCCGCTCACGCGTCCCGTGACCGCGCCCGAACCGGAGAAGCATCGCTTTGGCGACATCACTTGCGATGAAGCATTGTTCGAACGCCTGCGCCAATTGCGCAAAAAGCTCGCCGATGAACTGGGCATGCCGCCTTACATCGTTTTCTCCGACGTCGCCCTCCGCCAGATGGGGCGGTTTTATCCGCAGACCGAGGCCGAGTTCAGCCGGATCAGCGGTGTGGGCGAGAAGAAGCTCCGCGAATTCGGCGAGGTCTTCATGGCGGAAATCACGGCGCACTTGCAGTTGAATCCGCGACAAATCTTCGCGGACGATTCTTTCTCTGAACCGCCGGCGCCGACGCGTTCGAGACTCACGGAGACGGTTTTCGCGACGCTGCAGTCGTTCCGGCAAGGCCGTTCGGTCGAAGACATCGCCCGCATGCGCGGGCTCAAGGAAAGCACGATCTACGGACACTTGTGTGAAGCCGTCGAGGCCGGCCAGATGGTTGAGCTGAACCGCTTGCTGGACGAAAACGCGCGGCGCGAGATCGAAGCGGCGTTCGCCCGCTTCGGCTTCGGGAATTTGAGCGGCGCGGTGGAATTCCTGGGCGGCAAGTACACGCATGGCCAATTGCGGATCTTCCGCGCGGCGAGACAGACGGCGAGAAGCGCCGTAACCGGAGGCGTTGAAACGCGGGAGCCGTTGTGAAAAGCCGCCGGGAGAAAATGTCCCTGGAGGAATTCCATCGCCTCCCCTTTACTGAGCACTGATTACTGATCACTGATTAGCGCCGGACAGACTCCAGCCTGCGGTGTTCACCGGGATGCTCCAGAGCGTTCCCCCAGCCGTGATGTAGAGAGTTTTCAGATCTCCGCCACCGAAGGCGCAGTTCGTCACCTCATCCTTTGGAATCGGCGCAAAATCCAGCAGCTTGCCTTCGGGCGACAGGATATAGACGCCGCCTTTGAACTTGTCCGCCGTTTCGGAAGGAGGATTCGCGACATTCAAGCCGCCGGCCACATAAAGACGTCCTTTCCGGTCCATTTTCAGACCGTCCGGGCCGCGGCCGGTTTCCCAGTCGAAAATCAACCGCCGGCTTTTCGGATCAATGCTGCCGGCGGCTTTGAGATCGAAGCGCCAGAGCTTGCGTGCGCCGCCTACCGTGTTGTTGTTATTGTCCGCGACGTATAGGTATTGATCGCCGGGCGAGACCAGAATCCCGTTCGGCCGATCGACTTCGTGCGTGATGATGCGCGCGACCTTGCCAGGCGCATCGATCCGATAGACGCCTTCGACCAGGTTCCCCTGGTCGTCCCGAATTTCCATGCTGTCGCGTTTCCCATAACGCGGATCGGTAAAATAGATGCGGCCCTTGGAGTCGATGGTCAGGTCATTGGGCGAATTGAACCGTTTGCCGCCGTCGTTATCCGCAAGCACCGTGATCGTTCCGTCGGCTTCGGTTCGCGTGACGCGGCGATTACCCGCCTCGCACGTCACCAATCGACCCTGGAAATCGAAGAGCAAGCCGTTCGCCCCGCCGGATGGGCTGCGAAAAGTGTGCGTCTGACCGGCGGAATCGAAGCGCGTAATGCGATTTCCGCCCGTGAAGTAAAGATTCCCTTTGCGATCCCACGCCGGCCCCTCGCCCGCGCCGGTGACGCCCTCGTTCCTGGGCTTGGCCCCACGCGGCAGAGGTTGATCGTCTTGCGCCCAAAGCCAGGCAACGAAAAGTGGAAAGCAGAGTGCGAGAATGGGCATTCTGGAGAAACTCATAAGATTGGATTTGATGGGAAAGGTCCATACACCTTGCCCGTGAATAACCAAGCTGAATCTTGCGGACCTTGAGGGCAAAGGAAGCGTCACTAAAGTCGAGCCACGCGAATGAAATCACTCGCCTCGGTCTTACCCTTGGTCGCAATGGCCCTGCTGTCGATCCCCTCGTCCGCCGTCGCTGCACCGTCGATTGATTTGATGCGGGTGCCGGAGAACGGCATCCAGCCAAGTGAATCGCGACGAGGTTCTCCTGATTTCCAACGATCGCAGCGAATCGTTCGAGACTGCCCACACGCATCGCTGGATCATTCCCGCCTGCCCGATGAGCAGCGCTTCGTTCTTCGAGGGCCCCATGGCGACCCTCGCCGCCTGGGAAACGGAGGGCCAGGTGTACTGCGCTCGCGTCGCGTCCGGGAGTTCCCAGGTTACGCAAGTCTTCGCGCCTCCGGGAAAGGGCAAGCGCAAACATCCAGTCGTGGTCAGCAACGCGAAAGGAGAAACCCTTTTGGTGTGGACGGAAGGAACCGGATGGCAAAAAGGCGGAGCGCTCGCCTGGCAACTTTTCGACCGGGAAGGGCAACCCTGTCGGAGCAAGCCAGGAAGGATGGGATTCCGGTTTGGAGTTTCGCCGCGGCGATCGCCAAGCCAGACGGCCGTTTCGCCATCCTCTATTGAATCTTGAACGAGTTAACTGGCGGCGACGGCCTCCGATTCCTTGGGCTTGCTGACCCTGGCGCCTCCCGACGATTTCAGCAAGGTATCTTTAACGTCCTCAAGCAAGGCGAATCCTCTTTCCGGGTTAAACCGCATACTGTCCTCAGCCATGCGCAGCGTCTCAATCAGCGCGCTGAGCATCCGGTTGTTTCGCTCCTTGGTCCGAAGCGCCGTTTGCAGCAGCATCGAAGCGCCGGTGCAAACCAGAGTCCGCCCTTTGAGTTCGACAACTTCCAGCCTCGGGGTCACGGCGAAGTTCCGCGAATGCCAGGTCACTTCGACGATTCCTGCGGGGAGGTTTTGTTCCAGGCGGGTGAACTGCCGTTGTGCCGGCAAAACTCTGCGCACGCACTGGACCAGCTCATCAAGTTCTGCTGAGGTCGCCATGTCAGTATGCTCAAGCAGGCGAGATGCCAAACTTGCCGGGACGGTTTGCGAATTCAGGAAGCTGGAACCTCGGGCCGGACTCTTCGCGAAATCGCGTCCAGATTAGCGCCGTGTGAGGCCAACCCGAAACCGCGGAAGCATTTCCAATCCGTCAACCGATTGGCGCGAGGACGACGGAGGATCCAGCCCTGTCACGTTTCTGGACAGGCCATGTCTAGTAATTGGCTTTGTGGGAAAAACGTCCGTCAATTGACGATGCGATCCAGGCTACTGGCCTCCGGACGCGGGTCGAGCCGTGGTTTCGGGCTCGTGAGCTTTCTTTCGGATGTAGTGCTGAAGCGCCAGCAAGTCTTCGTCGGTCAGGTTTGGATAGGAGGGCATGCCGCGATTGACCTTGGCGCCACCGCGCACCACCTGCTCGAATACCGGCGCGGCGAGCGGAACTCCGGACGCGCGCAGATCCGGCGCCATGCCGCCGGCAATCATTCCCCCGCCGTGACAGGATCCACAGAGGCCCCAGATGGAACCACCCTTCTCGGCCAGCGCCGGGTCAATCTTGTAGCCTGGAATCACAATCGGCTTGGGGAAATACGGAGCGGGCTGCTTGGGGAGTTCTGCCTTTCCTTCCAACGAGAAGCCCACCAGACGGCGCCGATGCACGCCATAGGCCCAGCCCTCAAGGCCCTGTCCCAATCCCGCCGCCGCACCGCCCCAGCCTACGAGCAGCGCCAAGTACTGACGGCCATTCAGGCGATAGGTGATCGGCGGCGCCGAAATTCCCAGGCCCAAATCGACCGTCCAAACGGTCTTTCCCGTGGTGGCACTATAGGCGATCAACTTTCCATCGGGGCGTCCTTGAAAGACCAGGTTCCCCGCCGTGCAGAGGGTTCCCGCATTCCAGTTGTGATCCTGCGGAATGGACCATGCAGACTTCTGCTTGATCGGATCCCACGCCTGCAGGGACCCAGAATAGTTGTGCGGCGGCTTGGCCGGCCCAAGAATTACGCCAAGTCCGCCGTAAAGTTTATGGAACGCCAGGTTTTGGTTAACCCGGAAATCCGCCTCCTCACGTCGTCGGCTACGGCTTCATGGTCCCCATGCCGGCAGAATGAGAATTGCCGCGATGCTGCTATTCGATTTCGCCCTGGAAATCATGTTGCCGCAAGGCCTCGTACAAGACCAGCGCGACGCAGTTGGAAAGATTCAAACTCCGGGCCTTGGGGTTGAACATCGGGATGCGCAACCAGGTTTCGCGATGCTGCGCAAGCAGTTCTTTCGGCAGGCCCGCCGTCTCTCGTCCGAATACCAGATAGTCGTCGGGACCGTAGCGCGCGTCGGCATAGGGGCGCGGGCCTTGAGACTCGATGAACCAAAGGCGGGAAGACGCGGAAACCTGGTTGACGAAGTGGGTCCAACTGGGCCAGCGATGCCATTCGACGTGCTGCCAGTAATCCATGCCGGCGCGCTTCAGTTGACGGTCGTCGAGCTTGAATCCGAACGGTTCGATCAGATGCAGCCGCGTTTTTGTGGCGGCGCAAAGGCGCGCGATGTTGCCGGTGTTCGGCGGGATCTCGGGTTCGATCAAGACGATGTTCATTTCCACGGTCAGCTTCGATCAGGTTTCCGTTCGTAGATCACTTTCCACAAAACCAGGCCGTGCGCCGGCGCGGTCATCCCGGCAGCGCGCCGGTCTTTTCGGGCGAGCATTTGTTTGACCTCACCCGGACTGAATTTTCCCCGGCCCACCTGCACGAGCGTGCCGACGATGCTGCGGCACATTTTGTACAGAAAACCGTCGCCTTCGATAATGAACGTCAGGAGCGCCCCGCGTTTGAGGAGGTCGCAGCGTGTCAACGTGCGGACGGTCGAATCCATTTCATAATTTCGCGTTCCGGCGAACGAGGCGAAGTCATGCTTGCCCAACAAATGGCGCGCGGCGGCCCGCATGGCGGCCAGGTCCAGCTTGTAGTGCACGAGCCACGCCTGGTGGCGAAGGAGAGGGTTCATAAAGTGATGAGTCCAGACGAAGTAGCGGTATTGTTTGCCCGTTGCGTCGAAGCGGGCGTGAAAATCGCTTCGGCAGCGTGTGGCCGCCATGACGCGGATGTCGTGTGGCAAATGGGCGTTGATGGCCAGCGGAAGCTTCGCCACCGGCATTTTGAACTCGGCTTTGGAAATCTCGACGTGCGCGACCATGCCAAGCGCGTGCACACCGGTATCCGTCCGGCTGGAACTGTGAATATGCCGAACACCGGGAAAGAGCTTCCGCAAGGCTTCCTCGATGCGCTGTTGCACACCGATGCCAGTGTGCTGCACTTGCCAGCCGGCGTAATCCGTGCCGTCGTACGCAATGGTCAGCTTGAATTTAACCGAGTCCACGGAGCGAGACTTTACGGCTTTGAAGACCGTTCGTCACGTCGGCAGGTTTTGGACTCGTTTTGGACTGCGGAAACGGGGCTTGCGAAGCCGTCGTGTTGAGCGTGGTGTTCGCCCAGAACCGAAACACCTTAACAGGAGGCAACGGAGTCAACTGAGAATGAATGGGGAGCGCGACTCCGTTGCCTCTGTTTGCTCCTGTTAAACGAACGGACGTCTATCGAGGTTTCCGCGCTGTTGTCAGGAGTTGACGCCTGCGTGATTCATCCCCCACCCGACAGGCTGTCCAGGTAACTCTGCAAAAGAATTGCCGCCGCCATCTTATCTACCTTCTCTTTGCGCGCGCGGCCTCGAACTTCGGCTTCGGCCAAAAATCGATTCGCCTGCACGGAGGTGAGTCTTTCATCGAGCGTCCGGATGGGAGTGGTGACGGCCTGCCTCAGCGCCGCCACGAAATTCTGAACTTTCAACGCGGCCGGCCCGTAACTGCCGTCCATGTTCCGCGGCATTCCGACCAGGATCAATTCGACCTGTTTCTCGCGAAGGATTTCTTTCAGGCGAGCCAGAAAGGCGGCGAAGGGCTCCGCGGGAATGAACTCCAGCGGATGCGCGAGCATTTTCAGTTCATCGCTGACGGCGACGCCGACGCGTTTGGTGCCGTGGTCCAGAGCAAGGATGCGCATGGCGAACGTCCCGGATCAAACGGCTTGCTGCAGAAGAGACCGGACTTCGATGGCGACATCCGGGAATGCCAGCGGCCTTGCTTCATCTCCAATGCGCAACACCTGCTTCGACGCATAACCAACGTAATGCGGTTCACGGTACACTTCCATGGTTTGCTCTGGAAGATTGATGATCCAAACTTCCTGAATGCCTGCACGGCCATAAGCAGGGAGCTTTCTTGTGCGGTCATAGACCACAGAGCTGTCAGATACCTCTATCAAAAGATATACATCGTCGGGCCCGGGATGACGCCGGGTGTAATCGTCCGCGGCAGGCTTCAGAAGCATCCAGTCCGGCTGCGGTTCCGAATGCTCGTCCAACCGCACCGGATCCTGGGCGGCAACCACCCAGCGCTCCCGCGAAAGCCGGGCGAAAAGGCGGATCAGGCGTTTGCTCACACCTCCATGAAATGGACCAATGGGCATCATATCGATGATCTGCCCGTCGAGAAGTTCAACACGCGTCTCGGGACCCAAGCCGCCGGTGTCGCCCATTCGATGGTATTCTTCAACGGTGAACCGATGGATCGTTTCTACAGGCACGGCGAAAGCTTATTCAATCTTCAATCCGCTCGCAAGGGCAGCGCCACAACGCCTGAACCGTCAAAGGACCGCCAAGGCCTTTGCCGCTGCTGTCACAGTCGCATCAATCTCTTCGGGACTGTGCGCCAACGAAATGAACCCCGCCTCGAACTGCGACGGCGCGAGATAGATGCCCCCGGCCAGCATGCCGTGGAAAAACTTCGCGAACCGCGCCCGGTCGCTCTTCAGGGCGTCGGCCAGGTTGTGCACGGGCTCACCGGTGAAGTAAGCGCAGAACATCGAGCCGCAACGGTTGAATTGCACGGGCACCCGCGCCATTTTCGCGGCCTCAGCCAGCCCGGTTTCGAGGGCGGCTCCCAGTTTTTCCAGCTTTTCATAAGCGTCGCCGGACTTGATCTCCTCCAGCGCCGCGATTCCCGCGGCCATGGCCACCGGATTGCCGCTGAGCGTGCCTGCTTGATACACGGGCCCCAACGGCGCCAGGCAATCCATGACCTCGGTGCGGCCTCCGAACGCCCCCACTGGCAAGCCGCCGCCAATGATCTTTCCAAAGCAGGACAGGTCAGGCGTGATTCCAAACCGTTGTTGCGCGCCGCCCCAGGCCAGCCGGAAGCCCGTCATCACTTCGTCGAAAATCAGCAGCGCGCCGTTTTCCAAAGTGATTTGGCGCAGCGACTCCAGGTAGCCTGGTTTCGGGAGATAGAGGCCCGCGTTTCCCGGAACCGCTTCGAGAATGACGGCGGCGATATCGCGAGGATTCGCCGCGAAGGCTTGCCGCACGGCATCGGCGTCGTTGAACGGCAAAACGATCGTGTGCTGCGTGAATGCCTCAGGCACACCGGCGCTGTCGGGGTGTCCGAACGTGAGCGCGCCCGATCCAGCCTTCACGAGCAATGAATCCGCGTGGCCGTGATAACAGCCCTCAAATTTGACGATCTTGTTCCGCCGGGTGAAACCGCGCGCCAGGCGGATCGCCGACATCGTGGCTTCCGTGCCTGAATTGCACATACGCACTTTTTCAACGCTCGGCACGGCGGAACAAATCAGTTTTGCCATCTGCACTTCGAGCGGATTGGGAATGCCGAAACTGGTGCCCTGTTCGGCCGCTTGTTGAACGGCCCGAATAATCTTCGGATGGGCGTGGCCCAGGATAGCTGGGCCCCACGTGCCGACGTAATCGATGTATTGATTTTCATCGATATCGAAGACCCGGGCGCCTCGGGCGCGCGTCACAAAAAAAGGCTGGCCGCCGACGGCGCGGAACGCTCGCACGGGCGAGTTGACTCCTCCCGGAATGTGTTTCAACGCCTCGGCAAACAATCGTTCGGATTTAGCGCGCGAGATACTCATTTGCCTCCGAAATAAGTTTCCTGAAGCGAGCCGCGCTCCGTGCGCACGACCATTCCGGCGGAGACCTTGTGGCGTGAAAACCAGCCCTGGTTCATTTCCAACACGAACTGCACCCGATCCGACGCCGCTTGAATGGCGGCCTCATCGAGTGGCTTCATGTCGCGAATCTCCAGGATGACTCCGTCGGGGTCGATATAGGCGCAGGTGAGCGGCAGAACCGTATTGCGCATCCAGAACGACGCGCGGTGCGGATGGTCAAACACGAACAGCATTCCATGGTTCTCCGGCATTTCCTTGCGAAACATCAATCCAGTCTGAATCTGAATCGATGATAGAGCTTGCTCGGCGGTGATCTCTTCGGCGCCGAGCCAGAGCTTGAGGGTCGGGAGAGTTCCCTGGGCTTGAGTGGGTTCACCCGGGCTGGCTGCCAGCGGCGCGCTGGCCAAGCGCTCGGTTCGATTGCAGCCCAACCAGAGTCCAGCGATCATGATCAAGAGCCAACGGCACGTCAGAAGTTTCACTCTCGCAGCGTGGAGGAAGCGCCCTGAATTTTCAATCCTCAGAAACCAGCCATTCTGCCCATGAACCAGACGGTAGGGCGAGCCTGTCCCCAGCGAGCCGAGTCGAACGTGTTCCACGCACGTCGAGCGGCTCGCCGGGACGGACTCGCCCTACCGGGTTCATGGGCGGAATGGCTGCTCAGAAACACCCCTTGAATACCTCCGATTCTCTAAATCCTGCCGGAGCGCGGCGTTTACGCCGCTTCCACATCCAAAGCCTCGGGCCGCGCCGGACCTTGAAGCGGTGCAAGCGCCTAAACGCCACGCTCCGGCTGGGGTTCCAAAGCTTGAATTGATGCGCTCATTCACGGCATCGTTTACGTATGAATTGCATCATGGGTGGGATTGTGTTTCTGATGTTGTCAACTGGTTTTGCCTCCTGCCAGGCAGGCACTCTCGCGCAATTTCGAACGCCGCTCGGCGACATCGAGGTAGAACTGTTCCGCGAGGATAAACCGGTCACGGTCGAGAATTTCCTGCGTTACGTGGGAAACGGGGCTTACACCAACCTGTTCATGCATCGCTGGGTGCCAGGCTTCGTGGTCCAGGGCGGAGGTTATCATACGGCGGTGATTTCGAATCGCACGGTGATCGATGCCGTGTCACGCCAGCCTGCGATTCCCAACGAGTATGGGGTGGGCCGGACGTTCAGCAACACCTACGGCACGCTCGCCATGGCGCGTGTGTCCGGCCTGACCAACTCGGCCAGCTCGGAATGGTTTTTCAATTTGCGCGACAATCGGGAACTGGACGCCGTCGATGGCGGCTTCACTGTGTTCGGCCGGGTCTTGCGTGGGACCAACGTTTTGAACCGCTTCAACAACGTCTCCGCGACCAATGGCATTTATCGGCTCCTGCTCGAAGCGCCGTTGAACGAACTCCCGGTGCTCTCTCAGACGCCGACGTTCAACGATCTGGTCTATGTCGATATTTCGCTGCTGCAACTCCAGGTCGTGCCCGTGCCCGGCGGCGCCGCGTTGTCCTGGCGGAGCATCAGCAATCGGCCGAATCACATCGAATTCAGTGAAGCCGCGTCCTCTCCGTGGCGAATCCTGGTCACGACCAACGGCAATGGCGGAATGCTGCGTTTCCTTGATGCCGGAGCGCGCGGGCAAACCCGCTTTTACCGCGTCCGAGTGGATTACTGAGGTTCGCGCGCCCTAACCCGCATAAGCGCGCAAATGGACAGCCGTGTTTGGGAATTCGTCCACGACCGGATCATCCGTGGTCACGAGCGGGATGCCCAGGTCCAAGGCCAGAGCGACGAACTCACAATCGTAGGCGGAGCGGTGGGAGCGGCTGATGCAGTCCAGGACCGTTGAAGAACGCACGGTGAACTCGCGACCCCAGAGGAGATTCTCGGCGAGCCGCATCAAGCCTCTCGCTTCATCAATCGGCAGCCTCTGATGCCGAACGTAAATCGACAGAACGTTGCGGAATTCCGATCTCCACAAAATCGGTGCGCACCATTCGTCTTTTCGGGCCGCGGCGCATGCCGCGTCGTGAAGTGGGCCCGGGATCAGGAAGTAACTGATCACGCTGGTGTCCACTACAATCACGGTCGCCCTTGATTCTTGGCTTCGCGGAGGAATTCCTCCGTCAACGGCGGCAAGTTGGTACGCGCATGGATTTTCTTGATGTCGGCCAAAATCGCCTCGACATCCACGGGCGTGGGTTCCACCGCCTTTTCCAGGATGTCGATGACCTCCCAATTGAGACTTCGCTTGTTGGCGTCAGCCCGTGCCTTGAGCTTGCGATGGAGCCGCGCCGGCAGGTCTTTGATGGTTACGTTCATGGCGCCACCAAACTGAAACCAAAATGATGTCCTGTCAAGCAAGCCATCGATCGCAAAATGAAAGAAGTGCTGATCGTTTACCGGGAAGTGAGCCAACTGGTCGAGTCGCCGCCGCCCCCCGGCACGCTGCGGACGGTGACCGTATCGGTGGATGAGAAACCGGGCGTGCAAGCGC
>VHCZ01000038.1 GCA_016871535.1 Verrucomicrobiota bacterium | reverse complement strand
GAACTATGAGAAAGCTTTCCATGAACCTGACGGTAGGGCGAGCCTGTCCCCAGCGAGCCGAGTCGGACGTGTTCCAAGCGCGTGGAGCGGCTCGCCGGGATGGACTCGCCCTACCGGGCTCATGGCGTGTGAGAATGCTAATCAGGCCCAGGCAGCTTTCCACGAGCCAACCTACCCCTTCGCCCCTCCTGGGAGGGGAAGGGGTGGGTTCATGCGCCGCGGGCAGGACACCGTGGCCATGGCACCTTTCCAGGAACCTCGTCCTGGCATGGGTTCTCTTGGCGTTCCATCCGCTGTCCGCGCCCGGACGCCAGCCCGTCCTGCGCCTCAAGGCCGGCGCGAGCGCGCTCGACATCACACCGGACAAATTTCCTGTGATCGTCAACGGCGGGTTCCTGGAAGCGCAAGCCGGCAAAGCCAACGACCCGCTCCACGCGCGCGCTCTGGTGCTCGACGACGGCACAAACCGGGTCGCCATCGCCGTAATTGATAGCTGCATGCTGCCGCGCGACTCGATTGACGTCGCCAAACGCCAGGCCCGCGACCTGACCGGCATTGCCGAGGATCGCATGCTGGTTTCCGCGACGCACACGCATTCGGCGCCGTCCGCCATGGGGTGTCTGGGCGCATCGCCCGATCCGGAGTACACTCGGACGCTGCCGGGCAAGATCGCTCAGGCCATTGCGGCGGCGGCAAAAAACCTCGCTCCGGCGCGCATCGGCTGGGCGGTGGTCGATGATGTCGAGCACACGCACAATCGCCGTTGGATTTTTCGCCCGGACAAAATCAGGACCGACCCCTTCGGCGGAAAAACGGTTCGCGCAAATATGCATCCGGGTTACGAAAACCCGGACTGCCTCGGGCCGTCCGGTCCTGTGGACCCCGGACTGACCGTGGTCGCAATCCAGTCACCTCAAGGAAAGCCCATCGTGCTCCTGGCGAATTACTCGATGCACTATTTCGGCGCCGCGCCCGTCTCCGCCGATTATTACGGACGCTTTGCGGAGAAGATTAAGAATCTCATCGGGGCTCAGGGCGTCGATCCACCTTTCATTGGCATCATGTCCCAAGGCACGAGCGGCGACCAAATGTGGATGGATTATGGGAAGCCGCGGCGCAATCTGAACCTCGATGAATACGCAGACGGAGTCGCGCGCTCGGCGTTCGCCGCGTATCAGAAGATCCGCTTTCGTGATTGGGCGCCCGTTGCCATGGCGGAATCCAGGCTGACCTTGCGGCGCCGGACGCCGAATAAGGAGCGGTTGGACTGGGCGCGGGCAATCGTGGCGAAGATGGAAGGCCGCAAGCCCACCAACCAGGTTGAAGTTTACGCCCGTGAACAAATCTTTCTTCACGAAGATCCTGTGCGCGAACTCAAGCTGCAAGCCATTCGCATCGGCGCTCTGGGAATCGCCGCCATTCCGAATGAAGTCTTCGCGATCACCGGATTGAAAATCAAAGCACTCAGCCCTTTTCCGACCACGTTCACTATTGAACTGGCCAACGGCTCGGAAGGTTACATTCCCCCGCCCGCGCAACACGCGTTGGGCGGATACACGGCCTGGCCCGCGCGCACGGCGGCGCTGGAAGTCGAAGCCGAACCGAAGATCGCCGACGCCGTTTTGCAGCTCCTGGAGCGCCTCCATCGCCATGAAGCCACATCTCGGACCAATGCACATGATGCGGGTAGGGCGGCGCGGCCGCGCCGCCCTACCAGCGCCGGAGCGACGCACGACACCTACGCCAAAGCCGTGCTCTCCTCGAAGCCGATTGCGTATTGGCGCCTGGGCGAATTCAACGGCCCGACCGCGTTCGATTCGAGCGGAAATGGAAACCACGCGATCTATGAAGACGGCACCGCGCCGAACGTCGAACGCGGAAGCGCCTCCGGCATTGCCTATTACTTAGAGGGGCCAACTGCGCCAGGGTTCCGTAGCGCAGAGTTGCACTCTGCCGTATCGCGGATTTTCAATCCGCCGCACGTGGGTTTCCCCGAGGGCCTGCCGACTACAAGTCGGCGATACAGCAGATTCAAAATCTGCGCTGCGTCCGCCACCCTCAACCGCTGCGTGCATCTGGCGGGCGGCCGATTGCGTGCGAGCTCGAACGGGCTGGGAGATCGCTACACCGTGGAATTGTGGTTCTGGAACGGGCTGCCGGCCAACGTGCGTTCCGTCACTGGCGTTCTCTTCTCTCGCGGAGCCGAGGGCGCGCCGACAAGTTCCGCGGACAAGATCCTCATTCCCCGGATGAACGGTCCGGAGGGCGCTCTGGTGTTCGAGTCGCACGAGTTCGCGCATCAACGCGGCTGGAAAACCCAATCCCACGGTACGACGCCGCTGACTTTGAAGACGTGGAATCATCTCGTGTTCGTGCGGGATCGCCAGAACGTCTCCGTTTTCTTGAACGGCAGCCTGGCTCCTGAAATCTCGGCCGTCACCCGGATTCCAGACGCCGCCACCGCGCCGGAACTCAGCATCGGCGGCGAGTGGCAAGCACGGGATTCCTCATTCGAGGGCAAGATTGACGAAGTCGCCATTTACGACCGCGTGTTGATCCGGAAAGAAATCCAGCGCCATTTCCGGTCCGGGCGCATCAACGAATGAGGTGGAAGTCTCCACGAACCTGATTCAACCCACGGATTACACGGATCACACGGATAAGCCCGCTTCAACATCCGTGAAATCCGCGAAATCCGCGGTCAAAAGTCGGTTCAGTCATGGGAAACCCCCACGACCATCGAACCGTGCGGACGGACCATGAACCGATAAGGACGCGTTCCGGACGCGTTCCACCGCGTCCCTGAAATTGTCCTTCCGATCGCAGAGTAAAGTCAGGGACGAAGTGGAATCCGTTCGGAATCCGTCCCTATCGGGTTCATGGAAAGTTGCCTTGGTTTCAGAACCATGCACTCGGACCATGAACCTGAGACCGGGCGGACCGCAGCCTTCAGGCTGCTTCCGCGCACTCTCCGCAGTCGATCGTTGAAGCGGCCTAAAGGCCACGGTCCGAAGAGGCGGTTCATGGGAAGTGCAAAGCGGAGAGAAGCGCCCTCCCGTTGACACTCCCAGTCGCGGTTGTTACGTTGCGCGCTCCTGAAACAAGAGTTCAGATGGATTACAAAGAAACACTGAATTTGCCGAAGACCGGCTTTTCCATGAAGGCGGACCTGGTCGTGCGAGAGCCGCAACGGATCGAGCAATGGATGTCTTCCCGGCTTTACGAGCGAATTCAAGCCCGGCGCGCGGGACGCGACAAATTCGTGTTGCACGACGGCCCGCCGTTCGCCAATGGCGACGTCCACGTCGGCAACGCGCTGAACAAGATTCTCAAGGACATCGTGGTGAAATACCACAGCTTGCGGGGCCAATATGCCCCCTACGTGCCGGGCTGGGATTGCCATGGCTTGCCCATCGAATTCAAGGTCTCCCAGGAAATGCGCAAGGCCGGCGACACGAACACCGATCCGGCCGCGATCCGCAACGCGTGCGACGCCTACGCGCGGAAATACATCGACATCCAGCGCACGCAATTCAAGCGGCTGGGCGTGCTGGGTGATTGGGACAAGCCGTATCTCACGCTCAACAAGGAATACGAAGCCGAGGAATTGCGGCTTTTCGCGGACCTCGTGGAAAAGGGCTTCGTCTATCGCGGCAAGAAGCCCGTGTACTGGAGCATCCCGTGCCGGACCGCGCTGGCGGAAGCGGAGGTCGAATACAAGGACCACGTCAGCCAGAGCGTTTATGTGAAGTTTCCCCTCCTCGGACATCCGAACACTTCGATCCTTATCTGGACGACTACGCCCTGGACTTTGCCCGCGAATCTTGCCGTGGCTTACAACTCGACCTTCAGTTACTCGCTGATCCATGCGCAGGGCGAGAATTACATCGTCTCGACGCTGCTGCTCTCGACCGTCGCCCAGCGCTGCGGATGGGAGAACTACCAGATCGTCCGCAGTCTCGACGCGGAGCATCTTCGGCAAGTCGAATATCGGCATCCGTTCGCGGCGCGCACGGGCCGTCTCTTCGCGGGCGACAGTTTTGTCGAGAACACGACCGGAACGGGTTTCGTTCACATCGCGCCGGGCCACGGTCTGGAGGATTACCTGCTCGGCATGCAGAACAACCTCCCGATTTATTCGCCGGTCGATAACGACGGACGTTTCGCTCACACGAACGATTTGCCCGTCGCGCAGCAGATGCCAACGGAACTGCTGGGAAAGGCCATCCTGGAGAAGAACCGCAAGAGCGAGGCGAACGAGGCGGTCCTTCATCTGCTTCGAGAGCGAGGCGCGCTGGTGCATCAGGAAGATTACCTGCACAGCTACCCGCATTGTTGGCGCAGCAAAACGCCCGTCATCTTTCGCGCGATGGACCAGTGGTTTATCCGCGTCGATCACGAGGATTTCCGAAACAAGGCGCTCGCGGCCCTCGAGCAAATCGAGTGGATTCCGGATTGGGGTAAGAACCGTATGGAAGCCGCGGTCAAAACGCGACCGGATTGGTGCATCTCGCGGCAACGAACCTGGGGCGTGCCGATTCCCGCCTTCTACGACGCAGAAGGCAATCCGATCCTCAACCCCCAAATCGTCCGCAACGCGGCCGATTTGATCGAGCAGCACGGCTCAAATATGTGGTTCGAGAAATCCGACGTAGAACTGTGGCAACTGCTGCGTCCGGCGAATTGGGCGGGACCAGAAGCCGTGAAAAAATCCGGCGACACCCTGGATGTCTGGATTGATTCCGGTTCGTCCTCACGGGCCGTCACCGCGCGGCGCCCGGAATTGCGAGGCAATGACAGACCGTTCCAGGCGGACATGTATCTGGAAGGAAGCGACCAGCACCGCGGCTGGTTTCAATCTTCTTTGTTGATCTCGCTCGCCGGCCAGGGCGCGCCGCCTTACAAAACGGTCCTGACGCACGGCTTCATGGTCGATGCGGACCGGGAAAAGATTTCCAAGAGCAAACAAGGCCAGGGAGGCTATGAGAAACCGCAGACTTCAGAAACCTACGTGCAAAAGTGGGGCGCGGACATTTTGAGGCTCTGGGTCATTTCGCAAGATTTTCGAAATGACATCGTGGTCAGCGAAGAACGGATCAACAAAGTGGCTGAAACCTATCGGTTGCTGCGCAATACGCTGCGCTACCAACTCTCCAATCTCTACGACTTCGATCCTGCCAAACAGGCGGTGGCGGACGAAGAGCTGACCGGCCTGGATCGCTGGGTTCTTGGCAAGTTCAGCGCGCTCGAACAACAGGTCGCTGCCGCTTACGACGCCTACCAATACCATGTGGTTTACCAGAAGCTCAGCCAGTTCGCGGCGGTGGAGCTTTCGGCGATCTATCACGATCTGGTGAAGGACCGGCTTTATACCGACCCGGCCAACTCCCATCGGCGCCGCTCGACGCAGACCGCGCTGTATCGAATGGTCACGAGTCTGTGCAAGATGCTCGCCCCCGTGCTGGCCTTCACGGCAGACGAAGCCTGGGAGTTTGTGCCTGGCCGGGAGGCAGACTCGGTGCACTTGCTCGAATGGCACCCCCGCGCCTTCGCGCTCCCCGACGCCGAGACCTCGCTTTGGGACGACCTCTTCAAATACCGCGAATTGGTTCTGCCCAAACTGGAGGAACAACGTCAGGCAAAGATCATTGGCAAAGCTCTTGAAGCAAAAGTGATTTTGACCCCGGGCGCGAACACGCCGAAGGCGGTCCTGTCCGAGCGAGAACAATTTCAGGAACTCCTGAACGTTTCACAATTCGTAGTCGCCCCGCCCGCCGAGGTTGAAGACCTTAAAGTCGAACGCGCCGCCGGCCAGAAATGCGAAC
Source organism: Verrucomicrobiota bacterium (assembly GCA_016871535.1). Lineage (NCBI taxonomy): Bacteria > Pseudomonadati > Verrucomicrobiota > Verrucomicrobiota bacterium. Next base: position 29,519 of record VHCZ01000038.1, on the reverse strand, counting down.
GCTGCTGGCATTGGGAAACGGACGTGGGTTCGCATCATGAACATCCCGGCCTGTGTAGCCGATGCGTGAAGGCCGTAGCGGCGGTCTCTGGCTAACCGCCATTCCGAAGCGGCTATTTGATCCCCGCCTTCCGTTTGATTTTCCCAACGTCCAGCGCGCGGAGATAACGGATGAGATTCTGCCAAATTTCGTGGAAACCGAAGTCAGGTCCGGTCATCTCCGCGATAGCCTCATCCTTCGTCCAGCCTTCGAATGCGATTCGGTAGATGGCAATCATCATCCCGGTGCGGTCGGAACCGTGCAGGCAGTGCACCGCGAACGGGGCGCGGTTGGTGTCGCTGACGATCTTCAGGAAGCGGATCACGTCCGAGTCTTCGGGATGCCACGTCTTGAACGAGATGCGCTCGCGTTTCAGCGAGGTGCCTTTCGCTTCGTCTTTGTCGGAATGAAACGGGCGGAGGTTGATCACGGTTTTGATTCCCAGGGCTTCGAGTTCGCGCATGCCGCGCGCGGTCGGCTGCGCGCAGCGGTATAAGCCAGGAGCAACTTGATAGAGATTCTTTACGCCAGGGCGCTCGAGTTTCACCGCCGGGGCGCGGTTCGGCGTGGAATTGGTTTGGCCGGCGGCCTTCGGAGTCTGGTCAACTGCCGCGCACTGGGGAACGGCACAGAATGGAAGGAGTATTTGGACAAGGAAGGCAAGAAGGAGCGCGGACAGCTTGTCTGCGCATCGTTTAGCCGAAACCATTGAGAAGCGGGCGGGCAGGCTGCCCGCACTCCTTTCCTTTCGAGAGGGAGGACTGATCCATTCCCATCTGCGTCTATCTGGGTTCATCTTTGGAGTGAGGGGAGAGCGCAGCCCGGGTCTCGCCAAAGCGGGCACGCTCGGTTCCTCCTGGCGCGGTAAACGATGCTCCCTCTCCCTGAGCATGAGGGCTGGGGTGCACTGCTGTTGAATTAAGCAATTTCGATGGTAGGGCGAGCCCGTCCCGGCGAGCCGCCGAGCCGTTGAGTGGACGATGGTTGATCGGCTCAGCGAGGACACTTCGCCCTACCCGATCCAGGGAACGCGCGCTCACCAATACCACGCCTTTCGTTCGCGCGACCATTGTGGCATCTGTGGTGGCATTTTGGATTTCCTTCGAACGTTCTGCGCGCTTGCGGGATTGCTCTGGCGTCCAGGGGCTGCCTTCGCGGAAGAGCGCGCCTTCGGTCAATTCTGGCGGCGGGTCGAAGCGGATTTGATTTCGGCCCGCAGCCCAGGCGCAGCCGCGTCGGATGAGCGCGGCCGCCTTGCGAACCGATTCGTCCGCGTGACCGAGCACCGTTTGGAAGATTTTCCCTTGGCCGTAATTGTAGGCCCAGGCCATCGGTTCGTCTTTGCTGGTGACCTTGGAGCGGGCCGTGGCCAAGGGTTCGATTAACGCGACACCCTCCTGGCGAAAGTAAAGCTCATCCACCGTGTCGAAAGACTGAAGCCTCGCGAGGATTGGATGCTTCGCCTCGGTGATCTCGACCCGGAAGGGCCCGTAGTTGTCGTGGCCGCTGCGCCCTTCCCCGGCCATCCAGGCGCGCCGGACGATGTTGGTCCGAAACTCCGGCCAGTCGGAGTCCTGGTTGTTCGGGAGCGTGAGATTGAACGCGCCATTGGCAAAATGAATCAGCGCGAGTCCGCCGCCTTTTTGGAGGTAGCGAACGAAGTTGGCCTTTGCGGCGTCGCTCAAGCCGGGCTTGTCCCAGTTGCAGTAATTCATCACGAGAAGGTCGTAGCCGTGGATTTTTTCCGCGGCGAGGTCCTCGATGTTTTCGGTGACGTGCACAACGGCGCGCGGATCCTGTTCGAGCGCTAGGATCAGGGCCGCGGTTACGGCGCGCCAATCGTGGGCTGGATGATTGTGGCCGGTCAGGATGAGCGCTTTGAACCGCTCGAAGGGTTCGGATTCCACGCCGCCGGGCGGGACTTCCACCTTCGCGCTCCAGACGATGGCGTTGAGAATCAGTTTCCGAAAATCCGGATTCCACCAGTTCTGGTAAAAATGGCCGCCCGTGAAGCCGAAGCCGCGTCCGCCATCGGCGCGTTCGACGGCCCAACCGACCGCAAAGTCGCTGGATTCTTTGGGCGGGCGGGTGAGGATGATGGGCTTGAGGCGCGGGTCATTGTCGCGGAATCGAATGCGGTAATAGTACTCTTCCTGGGTGTCAAACGGCCTTACGCCGCGCGTGATCGGATGATCCGGCGTTCCAAGAGTGCTCCGAGCCTGCCATGTCTGGATTGCCGAATACCATTTGCGGGGCCCGGGCCCCGTCTCGTAATCGAAGTAACCGCCCGCCCACTCGGTGATCTGATCATGAACGCGCACAGGGTTGAAGGTGCTCCAGTGAAACATCACGAGACCGCATCCGCGCTGCATCTGCCGCTCCAGAATCTTCAATCGATCTCCGACGTAAAGCGGATGGTCCGTTTCGCGGCGGTCGCTGCCGTCGGAAGTGAGGAAGATCGTGTCCGCGTCCGAGAGCGTTGCCGGATCACTGGGCCAGCCTTTGAAGTGAGCTTCGACCAGGAGTTTGCCCTGAAGAGAGGGCGAAGTTTCGAGAAGGTGCTTGAGCAAGGTGACGTTCTTTTCGTATTCGTGCGATTCCTTCGGATGGCCCGTGATGGGGCCGGCGATGAGAACGATCTTCTTTGGCTGATCCGCCGCGCGCGCGGCGTGAAGGCCGAGGACAAGAAGGCCAATGAGGAAGACCAGGAGCGACTGCCGCGAACCATCCGGCTTTTCAAAAAACAGTGGGCAGGGATGAAGAGAGTTCATCGGCGGTTGGAACTTCCATGACGAATGGAATCTCATCGAGTCCTTGGTTCTCTGCGCCCGCATAGACATCCCGGTAGGAATCTCCAATCGCGACGATCCTTTGTTCGTGAACGGCGACAAATTTCCCGGCGTATGTGTGGACGATCTCATCCATGGGTTCGGCAAGCCACTGATTTAGGCTGGCTAGTTTCGCCGGATCGAGCATGTCTTTCTTCATCGCCGCAAGTATGCGCTGTTCGACGCCAGAACTCAAGCGCCACAGTCGATCCGGTCGATCCGAAAGCTGTGGCCGTGTTGGTCGAACCTTGAAATGATCGCGCGGCAGAATATGCTTTCGCCGCGCATGGAAGGGGATTCCCTTGGGTTTTCTCCGATTGCGACGGGATGAGATTCCCTGGGTCATGATTAAACGAGCTATCCGGTTATGGTTTTTACCACGCAGGTATTTGTCTTCTATTTTCTGCCGTTGTTTCTGCTGGTGTATTACAACCTCCCGTATCGCTGGCGGAACGTCTGGATCACGCTCGCGAGCTATGTCTTCTATGGTTGGTGGGAGCCGTGGTTCGCGGGCCTCATGCTGTTCACCACCGTCATGGACTTTGTCTGGGGCAAAGTCATCACCCGCCCCGGCGCCACCGCGCTGCAAAAGAAACTCGCCGTCGTCGCTTGTGTGGTGACGAATCTGAGTTTTCTGGGATTCTTCAAATACTCCATGTTTGCCGCGGAGACGTTGAACCAAATCCTCGCGGCGGTCGGGGCGCAACAGTTCCGCGTGCTGCAGGTGGTCTTGCCGATCGGCATTTCGTTCTACACGTTTCACTCGCTGACCTACATCATCGATTTGTATCGCGGGCACGCCACGCCGGCGAAGTCGTTCTCGGTGTTCTCCGCGTTCGTGGCGTTGTTTCCGGACCTCGTGGCCGGGCCGATTATCCGCTACAAGACGCTGGCGGCGCAACTGCACGAACGCGAACACACGGTGTCGCGGTTCGCTTCGGGCGTGGCCATCTTCATCGTCGGATTTGCGAAGAAGATTCTGCTCGCCAACCCCTGCGGCCTCGTGGCGGACGCGGTTTTCAACACCGCCGATCCGTGCGCGCTCGATGCCTGGGCCGGCGTGCTGGCTTACGCGTTCCAAATCTACTTCGATTTCTGCGGTTACTCGGACATGGCCGTGGGGCTGGGGCGCATGCTGGGGTTTGAATTCCTGAAGAACTTCGACGCGCCATACCGCTCGGAAAGCATCACGGACCTTTGGCGGCGCTGGCACATTTCGTTGTCCAGCGTGTTGCGGGACTATTTGTATATTGCGCTGGGCGGCAATCGAAGGGGCGAAGGACGGACTTACTTCAATCTCATCGTGGTGATGTTGCTGGGCGGCTTGTGGCACGGAGCAAAATGGAATTTTGTGGTGTGGGGCGCGTTCCACGGCTTGCTTCTGGCGGCTGAAAGGTGGCGGGGCAAACGGAGCATTTATGATGCGTTGCCCCGGCCGGGGCGGATCGGTTTGACGTTTCTCCTGATGCTGTTCTCCTGGGTTTTGTTCCGGGCGGACAATCTCACGGAGGCTCTGGAGTATTTCCGGGCGATGTTTGGCTTTGGCCAACTGGGAAGCGTAGCGCCGTTGCTCGGCGCCATGATTTACACCCCGTACCACCTGCTGGTCATGGCCGTGTGCGCCGGGTTGGTCTTTCAACCGTGGCAAGCGCATGACTGGTCGCAGTCACCGGTGACGTGGGGGCGAGTCGCCGTGGTAGTGCCGTTGTTTGCCGTTTCGCTCATGGCGATGTTCTCGCAGGCTTTCAACCCGTTTCTCTATTTTCAGTTCTGAGTGGTCATGAGCCGCCTTCGCGATCCTCAATGGTGCTTGATCCTGATCTTTCTTGGGATCCTCGTCGCCGTGCCGTTGATTCAAATCGTGATCGAAGCGCGCCAGGACGACGGAATTCACGCCTTCGAGCTCTTCAACCAGCCGCCCACCGCGGCCCATCTGCGCGCTTACGAGCGAAACCTGGAAGCCGGCAATTGGGCGGCGCGAGCAACGCGGCCCTGGATTCAGTTCGCCCAGTTCGCCTGGCTGAACGATGGCGGAGAAAAGGCCGCCATCGGTTCGGCGGGCTGGTATTTCTACAAACCCGGACTGAGTTACATGCTGGCTCGGCCTGAGAACGCGATCACCGCAGGCGTCACGAATGATCCGGTCGCCGCCATCGTGGATTTTCACGATCAACTGGCGGCGCGCGGCATCCGGCTTGCGCTCCTGCCGGTGCCGAACAAGGAAAGCATTTACCCGGATCAACTGACTTCACGGGCTGAGCCTGGCCGCGGCGTGCTGGCGCCACGAACGAGAGAGGTGCTGGAGAAGCTTCGCGCGGCAAACGTCGAAATCATCGATCTTTTCCAGGCGTTTGGCGACGCGCGGGAGCAGGCGGGTGCCAATTCCCAGGCTTCGTTGTATCTGGCGCAAGATACGCATTGGTCGCCGGCCGGAGTCGCGCTCGCGGCCAAAACCGTAGCGCGGCGTCTCCTTGAATTAGGCTGGGCGCAGCCTGGCCAGGTTGAATACACCGAGAAGCCCGCGCCGGTGCAGCGATTGGGCGACATCTTGCGCATGATGCAAGTGCCGAGGATCGAGCGGCGCATCCGCCCCGAAACCGTCCCATGCCTCCAGGTGGTGCGTCGAGACGACGGCGATCTCTACAAGGACGCGCCGGATGCGGAGATTCTGGTGTTGGGCGACAGTTTCGTGCGGGTCTATCAAACCGACGAGCCGAAAGCGGCGGGTTTCATCGCGCACCTGGCCAAGGAACTCAAACAACCGGTGCTGGCGTTGGTGAATGACGGCGGCGGATCCACGCTGGTGCGGCAGGAGTTGCGTGGACGTCCCGCATTTCTTAAGGACAAAAAGGTGGTTCTCTGGGAATTCGTCGAAAGAGACATCGGACTTGGCCTGGAAGGTTGGAAGCGCGTCCCCTTGCCGCCGCCGACGCCGCCGAGTTCACTCCGACTCATCCACGAGGGGACTTCGGCGCCAGACCACGAACTCCGAGGTCGTTGAACTCTGGCGCCTCTCTTCCCTCCTGTTGAAACATCGCCGCCATTGCTTACTGATCAGACCGTGGGATAGAATACACTTTGCCAGGAGGGATTTTGGCCAGCGGCGAGGAGCGCGCGAGGCGGTGTATCCCTGCGATCCACAACGAGCGAGCGACGAAGCGGCGGGCCAAAAGACCCCTGGCCCTGCGGGTTGCGTCGCATTTGGGATCTGGCTTCGTTGCTCCTCAGTCGAAGATCCACCAGGGACATTCTCCTTCGTCGCGCCTGAGCCAGAGCCCAAATGCGACGCAACAAAGTGTATTCTATCCCACGGTCTGATCAGTACTGGTTCGCCAGCACTTCGGTTCTCCCCCGATCCAAAATTTCCGCGCATCTTTCCACCGCCAGGGCCACACGGACGGTTTGCGGGTCCACTTCTTCCCAACGGCGTTCCTCGATGGCTTCGCGTATCCCTCCATGTTCCTCGCCTAAATCTTCAAAACCATCCTTGCGATGCGGCCAGTTCGGGGCGTGCCAACGTCGCGGTTCAATAGATTTCGTATTGAATCGCGTCTATCGAAAATGCCACGCCCACCGGCTCAAGACTCGTTTTCAAAATCCTTAGGCGAGGATTTGGGTCCCTGGGAGCGTCTTGACGCCGTAGCCTGTGTAAGCTCCCGGCGCATAGACAAGATGCCGATACCACGGACGGCGTGGCAATCCTTCTTCGGACGTCAGCGCGCGTTCGATCTCCTTGAGCAGACTGTCGAGCTTTGCCTCGGACTCCGCGTCAAGCTGCCACTCCGGTTGAGTGCGCTTTTGGAGGACGGACTCGAACTGGCGCACCGCTGTCTCCAGACGATCCAGAGCATTGTGCAGGGGCGAGAAGTTGAAATGCGGCACCGGGGATTTCAGGCGCGGCGCCACGAAGGGTTCGCGCGGGTCGGCGGCTTTCTCGAATTGGCGCTGTCCGACCAGGCGGTTGTGCCGCTGCGTTTCTTCCCGCGTGTCGTCGGCAAGTTTCACTACGTCTCTGGCAAACCGGCGGACCGTTTCCAAAAAATTTGAAAACTCGAAGGGCAGGAAGTTGGCCTGCGCGCTGCGAAGCACTGCGCGCCCGGCGGTTTTCGCCAGAGCGATGCCATATTGAAAGCCGGGATCACCGAATCGGGCGTAGTGATCGAACGAGTCGTAGATCGAATGGTAAGACCCGCCGCGATTCTCGCCTTGGTACCGGATATCGAGCGAAGCGATGCCGAGATGCTGGAGGAATGGCGTGTAGTCCGATCCGGAACCCAGCGCCCCAATGCGAAGGTCCGCGCGATGTTGCGCGTCACGCCGATCTTCCGCTGTGCCGTTGATCAAGCGGAAGGCGCGCAGCCGTTCGGCGACCGGAATTCCTTTTTGCGGATCGATCACGTCGCGCGCGATGCCGTTGATCCATTTTTCCAGCGTGTGCGAACCGCCGACGCGCAGGAAGCCGCGCCCGCTGTTGTCGGAGTTGATGTAAATCGCGGCATGCTCGCGAAGTTCCTTCGCGTGCGTCTCGGCCCATTCGGTCGACCCCAGCAGTCCGGGTTCCTCCGCATCCCAGGCCGTGAAAATCAGGGTGCGCCTTGGCGCCCAACCTTCCCTGGCCAGAAGCCCGATGGCTCGGGCCTCCGCCATCAACGCCACCAAACCACTGAGCGGGTCTTCCGCGCCGAACACCCAGGCGTCGTGATGATTGCCCCGGATGATCCATTGGTCCGGGCGCTCGCGCCCGCGCAGCCTGGCCACGACGTTATCGAAACCCCAGGAACGGAACTGCGCGGCGATGAATTCGGCATTCGCCTTCACGTGCGTGGACCCGACGTGATTCGGCTTCGCCGCGAGCCGCTTCATCCATTCCGAGAGCAAAAGGGGGTCAAGCTGCGCGTCGAATTTCGCTTCCAACGCGCGTTGACGTTCGGCGGCGGCGGGACTGAAGCCAAGGATCGGTTCAACCGTTGCTGCGAACGCCGGAATCGACAGCATGAGTCCGAACACCACGAAACGAACGGAACACAGGGAAAGATTCATGGCGCTGGATCGTGGGCGGAGTCGTGAGGTCCGTCAAGGTCGCCGGATTTCCGTAAGCCATCCGATTTCAGGCTGGCGCTTCCCTTGGCTGTGGATGAGCTTGAGGTCATGACCGACATCAAACCCCTCATTGCTGTGGATCATGCCTTTGGACTTCTGATTTCGCCTTTACCGGTTTAAGCTCTCCCGCATGACTCGTCACTGTCATAACTGCGGCTGGGAATGGACGCTCTCGGGCCAGCCGGGACGCGGCGATTCGTGCCATCGCTGCGGGTCCGATCTGAAAGTGTGTTTGAACTGCGTCAGTTACGATCCCAAGGTCGCCCACCAATGCCGCGACCGCCGCGCGGATCCGGTGGCCGAGAAAAACATGGCAAATTTTTGCGAATACTTCGAGATGGCCAAACGCGGTTTCGTCCCTAAATCGGCATCCGACGCTCGGGAGTCCTCTGCGAGAGATCAATTGAAGAAACTGCTCGGCGATTAAATTTAGCGTTACGCGAAAGGCCTCGAAACCGCAGATGGACGCGGATCAACGCAGATCCAACGACGCCAGTCTTTCTCGAGACACGAATTGCACGAATTATCACGGATTCTGAACGTAACTTCAAATCGTGTTACTGCTTGGTCCGCGGATGGACGACAAAGCTCGTAGCGCAGAGTTGCACTCTGCCGTAGCGCAGAATTGTATTCTGCGGGGCGTCTCCCAGTCCGAGCCCGCTGGGACTTGCCGGCGCCCTGCCGATTGGAAATCGGCGATACAGCAGATTGAAAATCTGCGCTACGGTTCTCCGGTCGATCTGTCGTCAATCCCACGGTCTGCACAGACCCTTAAATTAATTCGTGAAAGTCGTGTCTCGCTGTTTGGGGTGCTTTCTTCATAGGGTCAAAGCAGCTCGCGCAAAGCCTGCCCGGTGTGGCTGGCCGAGCACGCAGCCACTTGTTCGGGCGTCCCCTCAATGACGACGCGGCCACCTTCTTCCCCGGCTTCCGGCCCCAGATCGATGATCCAATCGGCGCATTTGATCACGTCGAGATTGTGTTCGATGATCACGACGGAGTGTCCGGCCTCCACGAGCCGATGAAACACACGGAGCAAGACCGCGATGTCCTCGAAGTGCAATCCGGTCGTCGGCTCGTCGAAGAGGAAAAGCGTCGGCTTGTTTTCCAGCGCGTTGGCTTCGGTGAATTCGGCGAGGTGGCTCACCAGCTTCAACCGCTGGCATTCGCCGCCGGACAGCGTGTTGATGGGTTGGCCCAGCCGCAGATAACCGAGACCGACTTCCTCCAGGAGTTTCAGTTTGGAGACGGCCAGCCGGGCCGGGGGTGAATCCGGAAATGCGGACAAGAATTGAATCCCATCTTCGACGGTCGCCTCCAGAAAATCTGCGATGCTCCAGGCTTGAATCACTTCACCGGTCCCAGAGCCCCCAACCTCGCTCCCGGGGGTTGAATCAGCAGAGACGTCGGCTTTGGATTTTCTTCCTCTCCCCGTGAGAAACGAGCGGGGAGAGGATCGAGGAGAGGGGGAGCTTGGCACAAACGGCCCTCCTCTCCCCTGCCCTCTCCTCCCTTCGCAGAGAACAGAGCAAGAAGCGCGATGGGCGTTCTTGGCCCCTTGTTCAGGACTCAAACTCCTGGATAGCTTAACCTCCAGAATGTGTTCCCGATACCGCCGGCCATCGCACTCCGGACAACGGATAAAGACGTCGCTCAGGAATTGCATTTCGATCTTCTCGAAGCCCGCGCCGCGGCAACGTTCGCACTGGCCTTCGCGCGAATTGAAACTGAAGGCGCTCGCTTTCAAGCCGCGCTGGCGGGCCAATTCCGATCGCGCGAATAGCTCGCGGACATGATCGAACGCGCCCGTATAAACCGCCGGTGTCGAACGCGGCGTTTTCCCGATGGGCGATTGGTCCACCAGCACCGCGCGCCCCAAATGCTCCGCGCCCGAAAGCTGCGCCGCGGGATGCGGAGAATCCGCTGCGGCCGTCAAAGCATCTTCGCCATCGTCCCCCTCCGCACCACCATCTCCGCCCTGAACGTCCCCCCTCACCCCGTCCCTCTCCCCCTCAGAGATGGCGACGGTGTCCGCAGGACGGGTGAGGGGATCACTGACCCCTGACCCCTGACCCCTGACCCCTGACGTCCGGCTCCTGAACCTTGCCTCCAACGCCGGCAAAAGAACTCCCCGAACCAGCGTCGTCTTCCCCGAACCGCTGACGCCCGTGACACAAACCAGCCGCTCCAACGGAATTTCGACCGCGAGATTCTTCAGATTGTGCAGCATGGCGTTCGCAAGTTGGAGCTTCCTGCGTTGCGGCGAAACCTTGCGGCGCGGAAGAATCTCGATCTTCCGCTGGCCGCTCAAGTAATCGCCGGTCAGCGTTCCTTTCGCCCGACGGATCGAGCCGAACGCGCCTTGAAACACCAGGCGCCCGCCGGTTTCACCGTGGCCTGGACCGAGATCGACAATTTGATCCGCCGCGCGCATGACGCTCGCTTCGTGTTCGACGACGACGACGGTGTTGCCTGCGTCGCGCAGGCGTTCCAGGATTTTGACCAGGCGCGCCGTGTCACGGGCGTGGAGGCCAACGCTGGGTTCGTCCAGAACGAACAACGTGTTGACCAGGCCAGAACCCAGGCACGTGGTGAGGCTCACGCGTTCAGTCTCGCCGCCCGAAAGCGTCCGCGTCGCGCGATCCAGTGTCAGATAACCCAGACCGACTTCGTCGAGGTATTTGAGCCGCGCGCGCACTTCGTTGAGGCTCACGAAAAGGGGGTCCGAAGATTTGCGTTCCTTCCGCGAGGCCATGAGAGCTTCAACGACGAGCAGCGCGCTGGAAACCGGCTGGCGATAGAAATCCGCCAGCGTGATCAACTGGGCGTTGTGATCCGGCAACTTGAAGTGAAGCGCCTCCGGTTGAAACCGCTGCCCGTGGCAATCCGCGCACGTGCGGTAAGCGCGATAGCGCGAAAGCAGCACGCGCACGTGCATCTTGTAAGACCGCGATTCCAGCCAACGGAAGTAGCCCTTCAAGCCGTACCACGCGCGAGGCCACTCGTGTTCTTTGTCTTTGCCGTAGTCCGGGTCGCCGTTCAAAACCCAGTCCTGCGAGTTTTTGGGGAGATCCTGGAAGGGCACCTGAGTCGGAACTTTCCGGAGTTTGCAGAACTTCAGCAGGTCGTCCTGGCATTCGGCGGACATGCCGCTCTGCCAGGGCTTGGCCGCGCCCTCCGCCAGCGAGAGCGAGCGGTCCGGAATCGCCAGATCGTAATCGATCGTGATGGTGCGCCCGAAGCCTCGGCAAGTGGGGCACGCGCCGAGCGGATGATTGAAGCTGAAAAGCGCCGGCGTCGGCTCCCGATATTCGAGGTCGCACTGCGCGCAATGAAAGCGGCTGGAAAAGCGCTGGGCCAGACCGCCGTTCGGAGGATGCACGACGATCTGGCCTCGGCCGAAATGATACGCTTGCTCGCACGCTTCGGCGAAGCGGGCGCGATTGGCCGCCGTCAGCCCCAGTCGATCCTGAAGCACGGTCAGATGCTTGGCATTCCGGTCCTGAAGACGCGCCGCGGCTTCCTCCACGCGCACGACTTCGAGTTTGCGGTCGTGGTCTGAGTTTGCCAGGAGCAAGCGCTGGTAGCCTTGCTTGGCGATCAAGGCGAGCGAGTCCGCCAGGGAAAGCTTTTCGGAAAGTTCGAGTTCAAACGCGATCAGGACTTCCTCTGCCACGCGGCCCTCCCCTGCCCCGCCGGAAGTCAGGTTTGCCCAAATCTGATCCGGCGAATCTTTCCGCACCGGCCGGCCACATTGCCGGCAATAGAGCTGCGCCAGGTGCGACCAGGCCAGCTTCATGTAGTCGCAAATCTCCGTGATCGTGCCGACGGTGGATCGCGTGGTCTTGACGGTGTTGCGTTGTTCGATCGCGATCGCGGGCGGAATGCCTTCGATGCTGTCCACGCGCGGTTTGTCCATGCGATCGAAAAACTGGCGGGCGTAAGGCGAGAAAGTCTCGATGTAGCGCCGCTGGCCTTCCGCATAGAGCGTGTCGAACGCCAGCGAACTTTTTCCCGAACCGCTCGGCCCGGTGACGACGATCAGTCGGTTGGCCGGGAGATCGAGATCGAAATTTTTGAGATTGTTGTGACGCACCCCGCGCAGGCGAATCACAGGAACAGCGGACCGTTTCGACATCGGGCGCAATCTAATGACGCGCGACGGTGTGTCAACCAAGCCGAATCAATCTTTCTCCCCCCAAATCTTCGGCGATTTGAAGGCGGCAGGCCTGGGAGTGCTCTTTGGCGGGACGGCTTGCTTCGCGTAATGATCGAGGCGCGCCCGGAGCTCTTTCACTTTGTCCGGCAACCGCGCGGACAGATCGGTCTGCTCGCTCGGATCTTGAGCGATGTGGAACAGTTCGACGCGCTCGTTGGCATTGCCTCGGCCCTGAGGTTTGCCGGCTCTTCGAGCCGCTTGCCCTCCCTCCGGTTTCGCGTCCGGCTCGGCCGTGCCACGACCGCCGTTCAGGACGAGCTTCCAATCGCCCTGGCGGATCGCGCCCGCGACCGGCGTCACGTTATGGAGAATCTCCTCGTGCGGTGTGGGTTTTCCTTCGGCTAACGTTGGCCAGAGATCGCGGCCATCGAGCGGCAGCTTTTGAGAAAGTGAAACTCCCGCGAGCTTCAGCAGCGTGGGATACCAATCCACGATGTGCAACGGTTCGTCGCAAATCGTGCCGGGCTTGAGTTTGCCCTCCCAAACCGCCAGCGCGGGCACGCGAATTCCGCCTTCGTAGAGGGTGCCTTTGCTCGCGCGCAGAGGCCCGTTGCTGGTGACGACGCCGGGCTGCGGCCCGCCATTGTCGCTGCAAAAGAAAATGAGGGTGTTCTTTCTCAAGCCGCGCTTCTCCAACGCGCCAACGATCTGACCAATCGCTTCGTCCATGGCCGCGACCATCCCGGCGTAAGTGCGGCGAGGCCCTTTGAGGTGGGCATAGGGTTCCGTGTATTTCTCCGGCACCTGGTGTGGCGCATGCACGGCATTGAACGGGACGTAGAGAAAAAGCGGCTTGCTCTCGTCGTGCGCCGCGATGAGCCGTTCGCATTCTTGGGCGATCAGATGCGTGCTGTACCCTTCGTCGCGGCAAACCGTATCGTCGCGATGCCAATCGAATCCGCCGTCGCGGACGTGGGTGTAGTAATCGAGCGCGCCGTTGTAGTGGCCGTATTGATGATCGAACCCCCGGCGGGTTGGCAAATAAGCGGGTTCAAAGTGGCCGAGATGCCACTTGCCGCAAATAGCCGTGATGTAGCCGGCTTCCTTCAACGCTTGCGGCAACGTGCGTTCTTCGAGCGGAAGGCCGTATTGCGCCCAGGGCCGCACCACGCCGACTTGCAGCCCGTGCCGTATCGGATAGCGGCCCGTGAGCAGAGCCGCGCGCGTGGGCGAACAGACGGGCTGGACATAGAATTGTTCCAGCCGCACGCCCGCCGCCGCGAGTTTGTCGAGGTTCGGCGTTTTGATTTCGCCGCCATGGAAGCTGACATCGGCCCAGCCCAGGTCATCGGCGAGGATGAAGAGAATGTTGGGTTTTCCGGATTGAGGAGCGGCTGCCTGCAAACAGGGATTGGCTCCGAGTAGTGCAAGCAGGCCTGCGATTGTGACTGGAATCAATTTCGTTCTTGCGAAGATTTCGGCGCGCGGCTGTGTGCAAAGCACCAGCCGCAGCAGTCTGGCGTTTCTGGCGCGCTGCGGCTGTGTCTGCGACCACAGCCGCGCTCCTTCGGTTGCGGCGAGAGCCGGGTTGAGGTCTTTGCGCCGCGAGCCCCAGGGGAATGAACCACGGATGACACGGATCACACGGATGAAGAAGGAGTAAAATGAGGCACCAGCATTCCTATCCGTGCCATCAGCGTTATCCGTGGTCAATATCATCACAGGAAGGCGGTTCACTTTTGCGCTTTTAACAGGCGTATCTCGGCCTCCAGCAAGGCGATCTTGAATCGGTCGATGTCTCCCGGTGCCAAACGATCCAGCGTCATAGCCTGGACCTGCTTCAGGCGGCGTTCGAGCGCCGCAACCAGGTTTCTCAGTTCATCGACAACGGCCTTGTTGTCATTCTTTTCCTGTGCCAGCCGAATTCGAGCATCAGCCAGCGCGGTTTCGGGAGAGCCATCAATAATATGGACTCGCCCAGCCTGGAGTTGAAGCTCATAGCTCTTAAGTTGAACCTCCCGTATCGCCACGATCTGCTCGAGTTTTGAGTTCACGTCGCGGTTGGTCCCAGGAGCGGCGGCTCGTTTGTCCGGGCCGCTGTTTTGCTGCTGCGCGGCCAGAATGGCTGGGAATGCCACGCCAACGGTTGCGAGGAAGATCGCGGTTGTCTTTTTCATAATGGTTCGGCTCGTGAAGTGAGATTCCGTTAGAACCAATGGCTGTGCGGCAGCACAGCCCTACCTGCTCGCGCCGCGTTTGGGTTAGTTCGGCAAGGGTTTCACCAGGATACTCTTGTAGTAAATCTTGCTGCCGGGGTCGTGGCCTTGCAGCGCGAAGGTGCCGCTGGAGATGCGCCGGGCCGAAGCGCGCTGGCCGGTCTCTGGCGCGTCCGGTTCGGTGTAATCCACGATGGTCTTCCCGTTGACTTTCGTCGTGACGTGTTTTCCCTGGACGATGATGTGCATCGTGAACCATTCCTCGTCCTTCACGAGGGAGTCGTAGTTGTCCTTGACCCCGTAAAGCCCCGCCGTCCGCTTCGGGTCCGTGTGCGTGGTGTTGACCTGGACTTCGTGGCCTTTGCGCGGAAAGCCCTTCTCGAGCCATTCGGTGTGAAAATAGACTCCGGAGTTCGCCTTGGGAAAGGTCATGATCTCCAGCTTCAACTCGAAGTTCGTGAAGTTATGATTCTGAACCGGTCCCACGTAGAAGAGATGCGCGCGCGGGCCGAACACGACGATCTTTCCATCTTCGACTTTGAAGGTGTCGGGATTTTCGCTGGCTTTCCAGCCTTCGAGCGATTTGCCGTCGAAGAGAGAAATCCAGCCGTCTTTGTCATCGGCCGCGAGGAACGCGGTGGAGAGGAGTGCAGCAGTGAGGAGGATTATTCGTTTCATAGTATGAGGAACGTGGGCACCGTAGGATTTTATCTCCGGCGCGTCAAGCGGAGGCAATCTCCTTAAATGGCTGAGATGAGTTCTTCCCGCAAGGAACCTCATCGACAGCCAGTGGCGGCGGCGGCGCGGCGCCTCGCTCTCCTTTCGATTCGCGTCCATCGGCGTTTAGTCGCGGTTCAAGAGCAAATTCCCTCGGCTTAATCGGTGATTTGGGATCAGCAAGCGGGACGGACGGCACGGTTGTTGGCTTGAGTTTTCTAAACTGCCAGTTTAGAAAACTCACGTATGCGCTACCTTCACCGAGAGCTGGAATCGCAGGTGGCGATGGCCGCGAAGAATTTCCCCGCGGTGGTGCTCACCGGTCCGCGGCGAGCCGGGAAAACATTCCTGCTTCGCCATGTGTTTCCGGCGTCGGATTACTATCTGTTCGAGGATCCAGACGTGGTGTCGCGGTTCCGTGATGATCCCCAGGGCTTTCTCGACCGGGTGCGCCTGCCGGCCATTTTTGACGAAATCCAGAATGTTCCCGAAGTGTTCAACTTTGTCCGCGCACGCATTGACCGCGAACCCCGGCGCGCGGGGCGCTGGTTCCTCACCGGCTCGCAGGAGGCCGGCCTGATGCACAACGTGACGGAGTCGATGGCCGGGCGCGCGGCCGTCCTCCAGTTGCTGCCGATGTCCCTGCGCGAG
The DNA here is from genome assembly GCA_016871535.1 of Verrucomicrobiota bacterium. Taxonomy (NCBI): domain Bacteria; kingdom Pseudomonadati; phylum Verrucomicrobiota; species Verrucomicrobiota bacterium. The sequence goes on along the minus strand of VHCZ01000038.1, from coordinate 13,809 downwards.
ACGCCAAAGGTGAGCTTGATCCGAGGCGGCTTTCCAGAGGTGCTCGCCCGGCCGCGGGCCGCGTCCCTCTGGTTCAGCGCCTATGTCCAGACGTACCTGGAACGCGACGTGCGCAGCATCAGCGCAATTCAGGAACCGGCGACGTTCCGGAGATTTCTCGCGCTGGTCGCGAGCCGTCATGGACAAATCCTCACCAAAACGGATTTGGCGGCCCCGCTGGGCATGAGCGTGCCCGGCATCGGACGGTGGCTCGACATCCTGGAAACCACCGGTCAGATCATTGTGGTGCCACCGTGGTTTGAGAATCTGGGAAAGCGGCGGATCAAATCTCCCAAAATTTTTATCGCAGACTCAGGAATGGCTTGCCATCTCCTCGGCATCGAAACGGAGGCCGAACTGGAAAAATCGCCGTTTCTTGGAGTCTTGTTCGAGGGGTTCATCGCCGGTGAAATCGTCAAAGCGCAGTGCAACAGCGGCCGCCGCCGCGAACTCTACTATTTCCGCGATCAACAGGGGCTGGAAGTGGATTTTGTCGTTCCAGGCAAAGACGGCGCCGTTCACCTGATCGAAGCGAAGGCGGCGCACACGGTGACGCCATCCGATGCCCACGGGATGCGGCGGCTCGCAGCAGCGATGAGCGGGCAGCCTGGCGTTCAACGCAGCGTGAAGATGACTCTCGTCCACCGACCGGCTCGCGTCGGGACGCCGAACGAAACCGTGGCGCCCGGCGTCCGGGCGCGGCCCTGGCAAGATTTCGTCCGGGCACGGTTGTGGTGAGGGACGCGGAACCTTCGTGGTCGCTGCAACGCGCAAGGGGACCATGAAACGTGGCGCAGACATTCCTGTCTGCGGGTTGGCGGGAATTTCCAGTCCCGTCCGCCGGGCGACTGGAAAGTCGCCCAAACGAGCCGGCTGGAAAGCCGGCTCTACCACGCCCAGGCGTAGGCATCGCAGCGGGGGTCCGCGCCGGCGCTCAGCAGTCCCGTGTTCAAGTCCACGACAATCGCGCCGTTGTTGCCCATCGACCAGTCGCCGGTCGTCTTAAGTTTGTGGCCTTTCGCGGCGAGCGCCTGGCGAACAGGTTCCGGCACGCGGGATTCCACGGACATTTCTCCCGGATACATCGTGTGCGGAAAGGGCGACGCGGGAAAACTGCGTGTGGACCAGCGCGGCGCTTCGATCGCTTGCTGCACGTTCATCCCGAATTCCACCATGTTCAGGAAGGTCTGCATCGTGCGCATGATCTGATCGTCGCCGCCGGGACTGCCCATGACCATGTGCGGTTTTCCGTCTTTCATGACCAACGTCGTTTGCAGCGTGCTGCGGGGCCGTTTGCCCGGCGCCAGCGCGTTGGCTTCGCCGGGGACGAGCGAGTAGTAATCCCCGCGGCAGTTGAAAATCAGTCCCGTGTCGCCCATCACGACGCCCGTTCCGAACCCGCTGTGCAAGCTCGGTGTGAAGGTCACCATGTTGCGCTGTTTATCCACGACCGCAATGTAGCTCGTGTCGCCTTCGTGGTCCGCTTTCCCCTCGAAATTCACCGTGACCTTGCCCCCGAACATTCCGCTGGTCTTCATAAATCTCTCGGGCGAGCCCGGCCGAAGTTCGAGCGACGCGCGCTCCGGATCGATCAACTTGCGCCGTTCGCGGGCGTATTCCTCCGAGAGCAGGCCTTCGAACGGGATGCGGATGAAATCCATGTCACCGAGAAATTTCTCGCGGTCAGCGAAGGCGAGCTTGAGGGCTTCGACGGAAGTGTGGATGTACTCGGCGGTATTGTGGCCGAGTCCTTTCAGGTCGTATCCTTTGAGGAGACTCAACGTAAACAGCTCCGCCGGTCCCTGGTTGGCTGAAGGATTCTTGTAAACCTGGTAGCCTTGGTAATCGAGCGAGACGGGTTCCTCCACCTTCGCCGTGTAATTCGCAAAGTCTTCGTAACGGAAAAGTCCGCCGTTCTCTTCGGAAAACTTCGCCATGGCTCGGGCGATGTCGCCCTTGTAAAAGCGGTCGCGCGCCGCTTTCAAAGCGCGAGATCGGCCTTTGAAGCGGTTCTGGCGCTCGGCTTCCACGAGCTTTTTCAACGTCCGGGCCAGGTCTGGATTGCGAAAGATCTCGCCGGCCTTGGGCGGCTGCCCGCCCGGATAATAAACGCGGACGCTGGAAGGATATTTCTTGAGCTTCTTGGAGCCCGCGATGGCGCCGGCCAAACTGCGGCTGAGGGGAAAACCATTTTCCGCCAGATCGATCGCCGGCGCGAGCGTCTGCGCAAAGCTCATCGTGCCCCAGCGATCCAGCAGGAGGTGCCAGGCATCGACCACGCCCGGCACGGTGCCTGCCAATAGTCCGTCATCCACCTGCAGCTTGCCGTTGTTGTGTTTCTGGTACCACTCAATCGTCGCGAGCTGCGGCGCGGTCCCTTCCGCGTTCAGCGACCAGACTTTCTTCGCTTTGGCGTCATAGATGAGAATGACCGCGTCGCTGCCGACGCCGTTCGAAGCGGCATCGGCGACGCAAAGCGCGGCCTGCCCCGCCACGATGGCATCGAACGCGTTCCCGCCGGCAAGCAAGATTCGTTCGGCTGCCCAAGTGGCTTCGGGTTTCATGGAGGTCACAGCGTGGTAACGTCCGCGAATGACGGGCCGCATGGTTCGAGTCGTCGTCTGAGCCTGGATTTCAACCGAGGGGAAAGCCCCTGCAAGAAGTGCGAGCGCTACGAAGTGGGATTTCAGTGATTTCATCATCGTGACCTGACTGGGTGGCAACGGATTTCATTCTGTCCGCGACGGCGTCGTCGGTCAATCCCGCGGCAACAGATTCCATCCTTCGTACGGTATGCTTCACTATCGTTTACTATCCTTGCTCCTTCTTTAGCGGCTGCGGCGGAGCTCGCGCATAGACTTGTTCGGGCACTCATGCGCGAGGGAAAAAGGGGATTTAAGCGTTGGGATTTGGACACAGAGTTGAATTCTTTGAGAGGCCAGGATATGGAATGAACAGCCATTGGAGGTGAATTCCTGTGGCAAAAAGAGAAGATGGATCTCAGCATTCCCGTAGTAACTCAGGAAGGGAGAAGATTCGTGCAAATCAGAAGCGCGAACGAACTCAGAATTCAGGATCGAGTTTCATGGGAGGCTGCTATCGGCTCGCTTCTCATGTTTCCAAGAAACTCCTCTCTCCAACTCTCTCCCCACTCGTTCCTCGCGGGGAGAGAGGGAAGTCTATCGGAGTCGCTGACCGACACTTTAAGTCGCCCCCCAGCAGATGGCTGCAATTAGCACTGTGGATCAAAGACCTCGCGGTAAATTCGGTTGCGCACTTTCAATCGGCCCGAGTCGGCCGCGATGATGCCGGAGAGCCGCAGTTGATTGATATATTCGTTAGCTTCGTCGTCCGGAATCAGGTTTTCGTGGTGCACCTGCTCGTAAAGATTCAACAGCTTGGCGAGATCGACTTCCACGCGCAGGATGCGTTCCCGAACGAAGAGCAGATTGTCATCCTGCTCGCGCGCCCGCGGCGAGAGAAAGAGCCGTTCGCAAAGATCGTCGATGCATTGCAGCGGTGTCGCGTCCTGCAGCGTCAGCCTGAGTTTGGGTTTCTCCTCGAAAACGGCACGGCACAAGCGCTGGGTCAAATAGGGATGGCCGTTCGTCCAGAAAAGAATGCGCTTGAGATAAGCCTGGGCCTGGCCGGAGTCTGCATCCAACCGCTGAGCCAGGGGCGCGGCCTCCGTCTCGGTGAAATCCGTGAGTTCAATGCGGTGGCCGATGTTGAACGGCGTGGTGTGCGGATTGCGAATCAGCTCCGAAGGCGTCGCGACCCCGAGCAAACAAAAGGTCACGCGCTGGAAGGCGGGATCTTCCACGCGGCGGTTGTAGCACTCGCGAATCGCGGCAAAGAATTCGTCCGTGGCAAACGGCAGGCTGTGCACGATGTCGATTTCATCCACGAAAATCACCAGCGGGCCGGCGAGGGTCGCGAGCGCGACGTCATGAATCGCGGTCATGAACCGTTGCACGGCGCCGACGCGGTCGCGCGTGCTCCAGAAATCCTCCAGTTGTTGTTCCAGGCCCAATTGCCGTCCCAGCCGCATCAGCAAACCATCGTACCATTGTTCCGGCGTCAGATTTTGGCCGATGGCCGTGAGGTCCAGCACCACAACCTTGAAGCCGCCGGCGCGAAGCTTGTTGGCCGTGCGCACCATGATGGAGCTTTTCCCCATTTGCCGGGACGTGAGCACGTAGCAAAACTCGCTGTTGACGAGGCCTTCGAGCAATTCCTTGTCCGCCTTGCGGTCCACATACGACGCCGCGTCGTGCCGCAGCGTGCCGCCCGTGACGTAGAAAGCCGTGTCGGAGGGATTCATACTGATCAGACCGTGGGATAGAATACACTTTGTTGCGTCGCATTTGGGCTCAGGCGCGACGAAGGAGAATATCCCTGGTGGATTCTTCGACTGAGGAGCAACGAAGCCAGAGCCCAAATGCGGCGCAACCCGCAGGGCCAGGGGTCTTTTGGCCAGCCGCTTCGTCGCTCGCTCGTTGTGGATCGCAGGGATACACCGCCTCGCGCGCTCCTCGCGGCTGGCCAAAATCCCTCCTGGCAAAGTGTATTCTATCCCGCGGTCTGATCAGTAAGCTGCGCCGGTTGGCAGGCGCGATCGAGCCACTTGATACGCCAGGCCCAAGTTTTTCAGCACTTGCGTCGCGGAGCGAGCTTTATTCAACGTGTAAATGTGAAGCCCAGGCACGCCTTCGCGCAGGAGTTCTTCGCACTGTCTCGTCGCGTACTCGATCCCAAACTCGGTCGCCGCCTCGTCATTGTCCCGCAAAGGCTCCAGCCGCGCGAGCAGCGGCGCCGGCATGCGCGCGCCGCACATCTCCGTAAACCGCTTCACCTGGGCGGCGCTCAGGATGGGCAGAATGCCGGGCGTAATGGAGACCGTCACGCCGAGCTTCTTCACCATGTATTCGCGGAAGACAAAGAAGTCCGCGTTGTCGAAGAAAAGTTGGGTGATAACAAAGTCGGCGCCGCAATCGATCTTGGCTTTCAATCGCTCCCAATCGACCTGCTTGCCTTCCTTGCAGGCGATGTGGCCTTCCGGAAACCCCGCCGTGCCGATGGAAAAGCCGCCCGTTTGCCGGATGAACTGGACCAGTTGATACGAAAACTCGAAGCCGCCTTCAGTTTTCTTGAATTCGCCCATGCCGCCGGGCGGATCGCCGCGCAAGGCCAGGATGTTCTTGATTCCAAGCGCTCGGGCCTGCTCCAGCGCTTCGCCGATTTGCTGGCTGGTCGAGCCGACGCAGGTCAAATGGGCCATGCCCGTGATCCCGTGGGTCCGCTGAATGCGGTCCACGATCATCAACGTCTTCTCCCGCGTGCTGCCGCCGGCGCCGTACGTGACCGAGCAGAAATCGGGTTGAAGTTGTTTCAACGCAGGGATGGTTTTCTCCAGCAGGTTCCGGTCGCCTTCCTCCGTTTTCGGCGGAAAGAATTCAAAGGAAATCACCGGGCGATTGCTGGCTTGCTTGGCGGCGTAGATGTCGCGGATAAACTGCATCGTTGGCATTATGCGCGAATCGTTCTGGAAATCCAAGCTGCGAGAAATGGGGTATCCGCCCAGGCCGCCCAGGGGCGAGGTTCGAGGTTCCAGGTTTCGAGTTCAAGGTTCGGCCACGGATGAACACCAGTGCATCCACGAGTTGTCGGTGATCGCCGTCCACGTAGCGCAGAGTTGCACTCTGCCGTATCGCGGATTTGGAATCCGCGGCACGCCGGCCAATCCGGTGCGGTCGGGCGAGTTTGTCGCGCAGCCGACTACAAGTCGGCGATACGGCAGATTGAAAATCTGTATAGCTACGCTTCACCGCCAACTTGTGGAGGCAACGGATGAACATGGATACACGAGTTCGTTCCTTCGCTCCTATCCGTATGATCCGTGTAATCCGTGGTTAGTTCCGCGCGCCGCACGGTGTTGGTCCGCGTCTTTCGGGCGCCCGGATTTCTCCCTCTCCAGTTCTCGATGACGCCTAAACTCCAACGGCGGACGGTTTACACGGTTTTCTTCCTCTCCGGTCTCGGTGGACTCGGCTGCCAGATGATTTGGTCTCGCCAGTTCGGGATCGGCCTTGGGCACGAAATGCCTGCGGTGCTCGCCGTGGTAGCGGCGTTCTTCGGCGGCCTGGCCCTGGGCGCTTGGAGGCTGGATGGCGCAATCGGAAGGAGCGCCCGCCCTGGGCGCTGGTATGCCGCGCTCGAAATAGTCATTGGAGTCTGGGGACTGTTGTTGACGGCGCTGTTGCCGCTCGCGAACGATTTTGCGTTGAGTCTGATAGGACTGGCCCCTTCCGCAGCACGGCATTGGTTCTCGGCCTTTGCAGTCCCTTTTCTTGCGCTGCTTCCCGCAACGATTTCGATGGGAGCGACGCTGCCCGCAATGGAACGATTCGCGTCCCCGTGGATGGCCGATGGCCGGTGCATTGCCGTGCTTTATTCACTCAACACGCTGGGCGCGGTGGCGGGCACCTTGGCCAGCACGTTCATCCTGGTGCCATCGCTCGGTTTCACGAAGTCGCTTTTCGCTTTGGCCGGGCTGAATCTGCTCTGCGGCGTGGTGATGTTGATCGTGGAGGCGCGAAGCCAACGGCGAGTTCTTGTTTCAACTACTCAAGAGCAACAGCGGCCTCCTTCACTTGAGCCTCAAGGCAAGGCGAGCCTGTCCCCAGCGAGCCGCCCTGGACGTGCGCCAAGCATGTCGCGCGGCTCGCCGGGACGGACTCGCCCTACCTGGTTCACGGGGCATGAGCAGATTCGTAAGGGCCAGGGTTTGGACCTGACCTTATTCGCCACCGGCCTGTTGGGCATTGGATACGAAGTCCTCGGGGTGCGTGTGATGGCTGAAGTGCTGGAGAACACGATTTACAGTTTTGCCGCGGCGTTGTCGGTTTACCTTCTCGGCACCTCGATCGGCGCCAGTATCTACCATCGCTTCGGCAATCGAACTTCGACAACCCGACTCCGGCCGTTGCTCCTGATCGGCCTTTCCACGAGTTGTCTGCTTGGCGCCTGGGTTCTCACCGGGGCGCAGAAAATCTACGTTTTCTGTCGAACCAGCTTAGGTGACACGTTGGCCGGAGGATTTGCCGCGGAAGCCGTGGTCGCCGCTTTGGTCTTTGGTTTGCCCACGATCCTGATGGGCGCGATGTTCAGCCATCTCGTTCAATCCAGCAAGCGCGAGCGCGATGGCGTCGGCCGTGCTGTGGCTCTAAACACTTTGGGCAGCGCGCTGGCGCCGCTCATATTCGGAGTTATGTTGCTGCCTGCCCTGGGGGCCAAATGGAGCTTCGTGTCCCTGTCCGGCGCGTACGTCGCGCTTCTGCCGAAACGTTCGGGTCGAGCCTGGATGCTTCTGATTTTGCCGCTGGTGTTGATGGTTGCGCTTCCGCGCCGGCTGCAGATCGTTCAAGCGCCGCCGGGCGGCAAAATCCTCGAATATCGAGAAGGCGTGATGGATTCGATCGCGGTGGTCGAGCACTTCGACGGCCATCGGAGTTTGCTGGTCAACAATCGCTTCACGATGGGCGGCACCGGTGCGGCGGACGCGGCGCGACGCCATGCCCACATTCCGCTCCTGCTGCACCCGAATCCAAAGCGCGCTTTGTTTCTTGGCCTGGGCACAGGGATCACTTTTGCCGCAGCCGGGCCGTATGCCGATTTAGCGGCGGACGGCGTCGAACTGATTCCTGAGATTCCTCACGTCTTGGATCACTTTGCACCGCACAACCGCCTTCGGCCCGGCCTGAACGTGCGCGTGGCGGACGCGCGCCGGTTCGTCCGCGCATCCCGCGAGCAGTATGACGTGATCGTGGCCGACCTTTTTCATCCGGCACGGGACGGCGCGGGGGCGCTCTACACGCGGGAACATTTTCAAGCGATGCGCCAGCGCCTGGCGCCGGACGGAGTTTTTTGCCAGTGGCTGCCGCTGTTTCAACTCGATGAGGCCATGCTGCAAGTCATCGTTCGCACTTGCCTGGAAGTGTTTCCCGACGCCCGGGCTTTTCTGCTGCGGTTCAACGTCGATACGCCCGTGCTGGGCCTCATCGCCATGGACGAAGCGACTGTGGATTCCACCGGTTGGTTCGAGAACCGCGTCCGCGATCCCAACCTGATTCAAGAACTCAAGAGCCTGGGTTTGCCGGATGCCCTGCATCTCTTCGGGTGTTTCCTCGCGGGACCCAGCGCGCTGCGGGAATTTTCCCAAGGCGCCGCCTTGAACACGGACGACCAACCGGTCGTCATTCTGCGCGCGCCGCATTTCGCGTATCGGCGGAACCAAGCGCCGCACCGGCTGCTTTTCCGTTGGCTGGACCGTGTCCGGGGCAATCCAAGAGAACTCATCGAAAGCGCTGGAGAGGACGCAAATCAGACCTTCCTCCTTCGACTGGAGAAATTCATCCAGGCGCGCGACGTTTATCTGCGCGGGCTGGCCGAGGAAACCGCAGGACGGCTAGCGAGCGCACTCGACACTTACCTCGAAAGCTGCCGCCTCAGCGACCAATTCTCGACCGCGTACGCTCGTTGTCTGACCATCGCGGTGCAACAAGCGAAGACCCAACCGGATGAGGCGCGCTGGCTGTTGCAGCGGCTGGCTGAGGCCCAACCCTCGCGGCCCGTGGCCAATGAATTGCTGAGACGGCTGTCCAGGGAGCGGTGACGCCGCCGCGCAGCGAAGTTCTGAACTCACTAAAAGTTTGCGTGGAGCAAGTCAGAATGCGGAAGAAGAATTCCCTTGGTTCTCTTCTTCGTTCCCTTCGTTGGCTTCTGTTTCTTAACAAAAGGCAACGAAGAGAACAAAGAATTCGGGGAATTATCAACCCCTTTGCTGGACCCGCATCTTTTGTTTTTCTGAGGTCAGAAGTTAGGTTAAGCGCTTTGGGAGAGTGCTGGCACGGTCAGAGAGACCGCGGTGCGGTGTTCGGCGGCACCATCCGGCTCACGAGCGTGAGGAGATCTTGGGACACAAACGGCTTCTGCAAAAAGCCGTCCACGCGCATCCCCTCAAAGCGCCTGGCAATGTCCATTTCGCTGTACCCGCTCATGACCGCAACCGGCACGTCCGGGGAAAGAGCGCGCAATTGCCGCAAAACTTCCACGCCATCCATGCGCGGCATCGTCAGGTCAAGAAGCACGGCCACGATCCCGTGTCGATGTTGCGCAAATACTCTCAGGCCGTGTTCTCCATCCTCCGCCCAATGGACGGTAAAACCTCCGCTCTCCAAGACGCGCTGGGCGAATTCGCGGACGCTCGGTTCGTCATCGACCACCAGGACCGTGCCGGAGCCGTGCCGCGGTTGCATCTGGCGACCCGGCGCAAGCCGGTCCGTTGTTATGGGCGCTGCGCCGGGTAACAGCACCTGAAACCGCGTGCCTTGACCGGGCGTGCTCGCCACCTTGGTGGTTCCCCGATCGCCGCGGACAATGCCCAGCACGGCCGCCAGTCCTAAGCCGCGTCCCGTGAATTTGGTGCTGAAGAAGGGATCGAAAATCTTGCGCATCGTTTCCTCGGACATGCCGCAGCCGGTGTCCTCGATCTCGACAAAGGCATACGAACCCGGGGGAAGTTCCTCCGGAAGAAACGGGGAACGCAGATCAGCGGCCGCGGTCTCCTGAACTCCGGTGCGCACGCAAATTTTTCCCACGTTGCTTTCGAGTGCATCGGAAGCGTTGGTGATCAAATTCATCACGACCTGTCGGAGCTGTGTGGCATCCCCCTCGACGGTGGCCGGCTTCAGGTCGAGTTCCATGATGGCTTTCCTGGACACCACCGTATTCAGCAATTTGGCCATTTCCTGGACCAACCGGTCCAGCCGCACGGGTTGAACGACGAATTTGCCCTTGCCCGAATAAGCCAGCATTTGCTGAGTCAGGTCCGCGGCCCGTTGGGCCGCCTTCTCGATTTACTGGAGCATGGGGCAGGCTGGCGATTCGTCCGGCAGACTGACCAACGCCAGGTTGGCATAGCCCAGGACGGCCGTCAGCAGGTTGTTAAAGTCGTGAGCGATGCCACCGGCCAGGACGCCGAGGCTTTCCAATTTCTGGGCGTGCAGGATTTGAGCCTCCAGCCGGCGGCGCTCTTCCTCGGCGCGCTTGCGCTCGGTGATGTCCGTCGAAGTGCCGATGACCCGGACCGCGTGTCCGGCGGAGTCAAAGAGTATCTGCCCCCGGCCCCAGAGCTTGCGTTCTTCGCCGTTGCGTCGAATGATGCGGTACTCGGTGTCGCGGAATCGGTGTGTCTCCAATAGAATTGCCATCCCCTCTCGCACGTCGGGCTGATCGTCAGGATGAATGAAGGCCACGGCGGCCTCGAGTGTCCCCGGGAATTGGGTGGGCTCGAGGCCGTGGATGCGGCACATGACCTCCGACCAGCGCACGCCGTTGGTCCCCAGGTCCCACTCCCAACTCCCGCACTGTCCGGCGTGCTGCGACATCTGAAGGAAGATCTCACTATCCCGCAGCGCGGCCGCCGAGCGGGTGCGCACCATCGCAGCGCCCAGTAATCCGCTGGCCGTGCGCAGGGCATTCAGCTCTGCTTCGGACCATTGGCGCTCGACGAAACACTCATCGAAACCGATGAACCCCCTCCACTCCCCGTCCCCCTGGATCGGATAGATCACCACGGAGACCACTCCTTTCGATTCAAGGAAGGCTCGTTCGGCCTCCGGCAAGTCCTTCACCAGCGTGGCGACGGGTTGGCCCGCGCTCATGCTCGCCTGCCAACTGACAAAGCCCACTCGCGCCAGATCCATGTTTTGGAGGTCCGGGTCGTCGATCTGGGGCGGGATTCCCGGGGCGGCCCATTCGGCGCGCTGGCTGACGCAATCGGCTCCGGCGCTATTCCGACAGCGCTCGAAGACAAAGACCCGGCTGACGCGAAAGGCTTCGCCCAAGGCCTTCAGAGTCGGTTGGATGCCCTGGCGCCAATCCGCGGCTTGCAACAACTCTTTGGCGGTATAGGCCAGTGCCGCCAGGACATCATTGCGCAGGCGCAGATCCAATTCCCGCTGACGGCGCTCGGTGATGTCTTGCCAGGTGCCCAGGACACCCATGATGCGACCTTCCGAATCCCTCAGAGGCCTCTTGTTGGTTTCCAACCAATGAATCGAGCCGTCCGGAAAGGTCGCCGGCTCAATGCGTCCTACCACCGGCTCGTCCGTGGTCATGACCTCCTGGTCGATCCGGATAAATTCCTGGCCTTGTTCTGGGGTGGATACGCTCAGTTCGCAGTCAGTCTTTGCCGATCACCTCGTCGGGCGAATCGAATCCTTCGCTTGCGTGCGGCGACCCTGTTGCAGCCCAGGAAGCGGGAATCGCGGTCCTTCCAGAAAACCCCTTGCGGGATGCTGTCCAGGACAATCCGGAGCATCTGCTGAGAGGCTTTCAGCGCGGCCTCAGCCTCGTGCCGATCCGTCACATCCACTGCAGTTCCGCCCACCCAGGTCCGTTGATCAGTCCGAAGTAGCGGGAACTTTTGCACCAGCCATTGGCGCATTCTGCCGTCCGCGCCGGGGACCTGTTCAATCGTCTCGAGCATTTCCTCGCTCGCCAACACGTGACGATCATTGGCGCGAGTTTGGTCGGCCGACTGCCTGGCATAGAGATCGTAATCCGTCCGGCCCAGGATGCTGTCGGCGGACCGTTCGAACAGCTTCTCGAAGGCCTAATTGACGTAACGGAACTTGAACTGGTCGTCCTTGATCCAGGCCACGACCGGGCTCTGGTTCATGAATGCCTGAAAACGTTCCTCGCTCTCGCGCAGCGCCCGGATGGCTCGGATGCGTTCTGTGATGACTTCCGTGAACATGACCAGGCCGCCGATCTGGCCGCTCGGCTTGTGCCAGGGTTGGACCACCCACCGCAGGTAATCGACCGTCCCGTCCGCGCGCGGAAAGGCATCTTCTTCGCGACACTCGGTCGCGCCCGCCAGGCAGCGACGGTGGACGGCTTTCCAATCCTCGCCGATTTCCGGAAACACCTCGTAATGGCTCAACCCGCCAAGCTCACGGTTCCCCAGCTTGTCGTCCGTGAGCCAGCGCTTGCTCCAGGCCAGGTAGCGCATTTCCGTGTCAAACATGGCCACCGCCGCCGGCGTGTGCTCAATCAATGTCCGGAGCAGGATGCGGTGATCGGCCAACTCCGATTCAGTTTGTTTCCGATTAGAAATGTCCACCATCACGCCGTGCAGCGTGACCACCTCGCCGTGGTCCGCCTTCACGCTGACCACGTCATGCAACCAGACCGCGCGGCCATCGGCGGCCACCATGCGGTACTCGAAATCGTGATCGCAGGCTTGACGGGTGCTTTCGACGCAGTATTTCACGGCCGCTTCGCGGTCGTCAGGGTGGATGTGGTTGGGCCAGAAGTTCGGCTCGTTGAGCCAACGGCTCACCGGGTAACCCAGGATGCGTTCGGCCTGCGGACTGACGAAGCGAAACTGCCAGGTCCGCGCGTCCACCTCCCACACGATCCCGTCCAGATTGTTCATCAGATCGGCGTAACGCTTTTCCGAGGTTTGCAACGCTTCCTCTGCGCGCCGGCGTTCGCTGATATCCCAAAAGATGCCCATCACTCCCGTGACCTGCCCTTGATTGTCGAAGGTCGGGACCTTCATCACTTGCACATAGACCTTCTCCCGGCCCGGGTCTTGGTGTTCCTCCTCCTGATTCAGCGGAGCCTGACTTTCCATCACGCGCTGGTCATCGCGGCGATAGGCGTCCGCGAGTTCCGGCGGAAAAAGATCTCGATCCGTTTTGCCCACGATCTCCTCAACCGGTCTGCCCACCAGAGTCGCGAAGTGTCGGTTCACGAAGTTGAAGCGGCCATCTGCATCCTTGCTAAAAAGACTCACGAGAAGATTCTCGGTGAGTTGCCGGAAACGCGCTTCGCTCTGCCTCGCCAGCGTCTGAGCGCGCTCGAATTCCGTGATGTCGTCAAACGAGGTCATCCCGCCGATGATCTCACCCTGGGGGTTTCGCAGGGGCGCGAAATGGACTCGAACCGGGAGCCGCGAACCATCCGGCCGTTCGATCACGACCCGGACGTTTGGGACGGGAACGCCGGTGCGCATGACTTCCATCACCGGGCATTGTGCGTGCGGCAGGAGGGTCCCGTCGGGCCGATACAGCCGCAAGGAGCCGCAGAAGCGCTCGTTGGGATCGCCGCGCTGGGGCTCGCGACCCCAGAGTTCCGCGGCGCGTCGATTGTAATCCTGAATCACGGCCGAGCGATCGCAGACAAACACTGCACTGGGCAAAGAATCGAGCAGGCCGCGATAGAGAAGTTCACTGTCGCGGAGCGCATCGCCGGGTTTGCGCTCACGGATCTCCTCAAGCGGAATCCGCGCCAAATCCGCCGTGTCGGTCTCGTTCATCGTGTGTCGCTCTGCTGTTCCAGCGCCCCGCGCAAATGACATCAAACCATGTCGGCAGGCAGCTTCAGATCGGGGTCGCTGTGAACAACACTCAAGCTAGTACATCGTTTTTGTGACAAGTAAACAATCACGGCAGCGTCTCCAGGGCGGTAAAGTTGCTCCAACGATGGACCACTGGTGCCTGGTTGATTTCCGCGACGCCCCGCAGAATGCGCTCTTTCATCTCCTGCCAACTCGCCACCCGCATCCCGCGCAGAAAGGTCCGCGCCATTTTCCCGAAGAGCGTCTCCACCAGGTTGAGCCACGAACCGTGCTTGGGCGTGTGCACATACACAAAGCGGTTGGGGCGTGTGGCCAAGTACGCCATCGTTTCCTTGCTGATA
>VHCZ01000037.1 GCA_016871535.1 Verrucomicrobiota bacterium | reverse complement strand
ATTTCGGGCGCGGTGTGGCCGTCCAGACTGAGCAGAATGGCCTGCAGACGCAGGGCCACGCGGGGAGCCTTGTCGCTTTGGGCTTCCTGGCGCAGAGTCAGGATGTGACGGCGGGTTCGGGCTTGGGAGTCATATCCGTATATATCGCATTACGAATGCGCGGATGATGCTCCCAACGGTGCCAGCACGCAAGAATAAGGTAGCCTTCCTGTCGGAACGCGAAACACGCAATCGTGAGAAAACCCTTTCAGAACGCGCTTCTCATCAGAGTTATATAGCTTTATTTATGCTCTTCTGTGTAGCGGGCAACCGGACCAAAGGCAAATGCCTTTTCGGCGGCGTTCGGGGCATCCACAAGTTGGCGGTGGCCTGTGGCGCGGATTCTCAATCTGCTGTATCGCAGGATTGCATCCTGTGGGACGCCGGTTGACTGGGCGCGTTGAGAGTTGCCGACGCGCCGCCGATTGCAAATCGGCGATACGGCAGAGTGCAACTCTGCGCTACGAGGACAGAATCATGTCACTGATAAACTTGTGGATGCACTGGGCAACGGGCGACGCCTGGGCTCTGGTCTGTCCAGTTTTCGGATTTCTCGATGGGAAGACTTGAGCTTCTTGTGAACTTCCTTGATGTCTTCCGCGGGCGGCAGCTCTCTCTGGCAGTTTGATCTCAAGGCCTGGATCGACCCAGCTCCGACAGGTATCGCACCAGATCGCGGAATTCCGCGCGCGTCAATGTCTCCGCCAGACCGGCCGGCATCACGGAGCCGGTTTGACGCCTTTCCCGGATCGTGTCGCGGCGCAAGCGGACTTCTCGATTCTGGAGCACATCGCGCAGAACGATTTCCTCTGAACTCTCACGCACCAGGTACCCCTGGTAATCCTCCCCGTCTTTCGCGGCAATGGAGGTCGAAATGTAGCCTTCTTTGATCTCCTTCTGCGGATCGAGAATGGCGCCGACAATAAACTCGATCGGCTGTGCGCTGCCTAACGTGCTGAGATTCGGGCCAATGATTCCGCCTTCGCCATTCACGGCGTGACAGGCCAGGCAGCCGAGTTCAGCGCGCCGGAAAATTTCCGCGCCGCGACCGGCATCGCCCTGCGTGCGAACTTCACCGGCGAACGCAGCGGTTTCTTCAGGTGACATCGGGGTGTTCGCCTTTTGCAATCCGGCCGCATTGGCGAGGACGGCCGCAAGTTGCTCATCGCGGCGGCCACTCGCGCTCAGGATGGCGAGCCCGGCTTCGGCGGCTGGCTTCGGCGGTGGTTTCGCGGACAGCGCACTGGCCAGAGCGGCCGCTCCCCGCTGGCGTTGGAGGAACGCGGAAAAGACTTCGGCAAGCTCCGCGTTGATACGTTCTGGTTGACCCCTCACCCCGCTGAGGGGCGAGGGAGAACTAGCACCGGCTTGCTCAAACCACTCTGCCGCCTTCGGTGCGGCCGCCGTCACATCAAATCCAGCCAGGGCCGCGATGGCGGCGCTTTGCACGGACGCCGCAGGTTCGCCAGCCAGACGCGACAAAGCTTGCTGACTGGCGTCGCCGCCGAGGGAGGCCAAAGCGTCGATCGCGGCGCGGCGGTTCTGGAGTTCCGTTCGCGCGTCAAACGCGAGCGTTTCCGCCGTCGCGCGAAACGATTCGAGTTTCCAAACACCGGCCAGCTTGAGCGCTTCGGATCGCAGGCGAACGTCTGTACTTTCGATCAGCGGGCGGAGGGCCGCGGTGAGGTCGCCCAAAGGGCGCAGCTTGCGGACTCGTGAAGCCGTGGCCAACGCGGGCAGAAGGCGCGACTGGAGCGCGGCGTCGGAGAGTTTCAGAATCGCGGCCAGATCTTCGGACGTTCCGGCGTCAACGAGAATGGTCAGAAACGTTTCGCGCGACGCGGCATCCAGGCGTGAGGAACGCAGAAGCTCGCGGACGGTTTGCACTGTGTCGGCCGTCGCGTCGGCGCGGACCAGGAAACTGAGGCGATCGGGTTTGTTTTCGAGACTTAACTGGCCGGTCTTGAACGCCGGGAGCCAGTGCGGTTTCAGCGCGAAAACGGCCTGGTTCAACGCGTAGTTCAAGAACTTGTCCATAGGGAAATCAGCCGCCACCGCGGCGACTTCCATCGCTTCTGGTTTCGGCACATAACTGCACGCCACAACGGCCTGAAGGCGCACGCGAGGATGTTCGTCGGCCACGAGCGGCCGCAGCAACGCGAGTGGGTCCGGCAAGCGATCCGCCCAGGCGCCTACGACGCCGGCTGCGTAAGCTCGCGCGCCGGCTTCTTTCGCGCGACAGAGGCGCGCCAGGAGACCCGGCTCGACGGCTTCATGGCTTTGATAGACACCCAGCGCCTCCGTCAACGCGTGCTCGGTCAAGCCGGGCTGCGCCGTCCATTTCCGGAGCGCGGCTACGGCTTGATCCTCTGGCCGATCCGCCAGCACGCGTTTGGCGAAATGCCGCGTCCAGCGGTCGGGCGACTTCAGATGTTCCAGGAGTTGCGAAATGGGCGCGTCCGCGAGCTGCGGCGGCTGGGCGAGCGGACGCCCTTTGGCGGTGACGCGCCAGATGCGGCCATGGGTCTTGTCGCGATTCGGATCACGGAAGCTGGCCTGGTAATGGCCGATGACCGGATTGTACCAGTCGCATAGATACAAAGCGCCTTCCGGCCCGAACTTCACATCGACCGGGCGGAAGCTGCGGCTCGTCGATCGGATAAGCGGCGGCAAATCTTCGAGCAGGAAACCGGCGCCGTCGTCGCTGATTTTCAGCGTCCACACCGCGTTGTTGATGTAGCCACCCACGATGAGCGCGCCTTGCCACGCGTCGGGAAAATGAGCGGTGCCGACGATGTCGCCGCCGCTGACCTTGCGGCCATTGCCGTTTTTCCAAATGAGCGCGGGGGCGTCGTCGCGGTGATTCAGCACGAGGCCGGGCACAGGATAAATCGGCGAGCTGTTGTTGCCGGCGAGCACGAGGGGCTCGCCCCAGTCCGTGAACACGAAGCCCCAAGGGTTTTGCGGCTCATGTTCCGAGCCATAGAAGCCTTCCAGCTTCAAGCGGCGCGGCCAGAGACGCCAGAGGCCCGCCTGGTGGAGCCGCGCAATTCCCCAGGGCGTTTCGACGCGCGAGAAAATGTGGAGGCCTTGCGACATCCATAATTCGCCGCCGGGGCCCCAGCGAAACGAATTGATGTTTTGGTGATTGTCACCGGTGCCGAAGCCGCGGAGCAGCACGCGCCGCTCGTCTGCTTTGCCGTCGCCGTCGGTGTCCTTGAAAAACAGCAGCTCGGTGCCGTGGCCCAGATAGACGCCGCCATCGCCGAGTTCGATCCCCGTAGGGATCATCAGGCCGTCGGCGAAAACCGTCGTCTTGTCGCAGCGCCCGTCGCGGTCCGTGTCTTCCAGAATGAGGATTTTGTCGTTGGGAATTTGGCCGGGCTCAATTTGTGGATAAACTGTGCTGCCGATGACCCAGAGCCGGCCACGCGCGTCGAACCGCATTTGAATCGGCTTCACGACGCCGTCTTTTTCCGAGGCGAACAAATTCACTTCAAAGCCGTCGGCGATTTGGAAGGAGGCGAGTTCGGCCGATGGGTCGTCAGATTCGGCGGCGAAACTTCTGAACAATGGCGGGGTGAAACTCAGAACGGCGACCAGAGCGCACACCGTCTCGACGCTCTTTATGAGTCGATTCAAATGGGGAGCGCACGCGCCTCGCGTGCCGATTGCGGCGCCTCGCCGCAAACCCGAACCAACGGTCTGTCTCATTCCTCTGCGGGCCCGGATGCCGAGTCCGTCGGCGAGGCGCCGACGGAGACACGCGAGGGCGCGTGTGCTCCCCAATCGCGATGCTTTCAAACCTGAAATTCGCCGACTCATTTCCAATCGATGGTTTGCGCGAGAGCCTTGATGCGGTGCTCTGCCTTCTCTATCAACGGCACGAACTTCTCCATCTCCGCCGGGAACCAGCGAATGGCCGGGTTGCGATGGTCCCGGCTGCTGGGCACCTGGACCCGGTCGCCGCCCAGAAAAGCCCAATTCTGCGGGCGCCAGTAATTGAACCAGAGGCGATTCTTCTCCATGACAACCCGGCGCAGCCGTTCGAAAGTGGCGTTCGGCCAGGCGCCGGTCGCGTCCGGCTCGCCCGCGGCCTCCGCGACATCGCCGAAGCCGAGTTGACGCGCGAAGGCGCGCGCCACAAGCGCCTGGCCGCGCGGCGTGAGTTGCAGGCCGTTGTCTGTCAACCTCGGTTCGCGATGCGACGCCCCGCCCAGTTCCGCAAACAAATCCACCAGCGGCAAGCCGCGCTGACGCGCCAATTCGCGGATGGTGTTGGCAAACGCGGCGAGGTCGGCGTTGCGCGAGGAAAGGTCGGGCAACGGCTCGCCGGCTTTCTCGAACGGAGGCGGAGTGGCCAGGACGAGCCGGGGTGTTTGATTCGCGCAGCCGTCGAGTAATTTTCCGTAGGCTTCGGCGAACCGCGAAAGCGCGTCGCGCCCGCTCAACGCTTCCGTTCGGCCATACTGAAGCACAATGACGGAAACGCCTGCGCGCTGGAGATGCGCTTTCAGCGGTGGAAACCCTACATCGCGCGGTTGCGCAAAAACCGTGTCGCCTTCCCAGCCGAAGTTGCGGAAGCTCACCCCAAGGCCGCGATACTTCACGGCCAGCAAAGCTTCCAGGTGGCCGGTGAATTGCGCCGCCGCGACGTCCGCGCCGCCGAGAAACGCGAGCACGTCGCCGCGTTCGAGGTGGAAACGGCCCTCGGGAAACGGTTCGCGTCCGGGCGAAGCGTTGGTGGCGCTTGAGACGGGCTGGCCGGCCAAGGAGGGCGGATCGGCGGCCGAGGAAGGAAATGTGAGCAGGGCGCAAAGAAGGACGATCCACGAACCCACGCCGCACCCTTCCCAGGAGGGGAGCTCCCTTTGAAGAGCCGTTAGCCAGCGCCCCTCCTTGGAGAGGTGAAAGGGTGGGTTCGTCGGAAGTGATTTTGGTCTGATGACCATGCTCTCGCCCCATGAACATGGTAGGGCGAGTCCGTCCTGGCGAGCCGATCCACGGGCGTGGAACACGTCCGACTCGGCTCGCTGGGGACAGGCTCGCCCTACCGATTGGTTCCTGAGAAGCATGCGGCGAATTGTATCGTCGTTCGCCGACGCGAAAAGCATTTTGACTGCGCGATCCAAAACGGTTCGTTACGATTCGGATCGTGAAATCCATTCCTGTTCTTCCAACAGTTCTGCTGCTCACTTTCGCGAGTTGCGTCACCCCACACCGCGACGATCGCTTCACCGGGTTGTGGAACGTTGCGACGCTCAAGATTCCTCCACACGCGACGTGGCGCCAACGCACAGGTTTCGTCCAGCAAGTCTGGTATGAAGGAGAGCCGTTCCGCGGCAAATCGACCCGCGTTTTCGGCTACGTGGGAAGGCCCGCAACCGGCGCCGGCCCTTTTCCCGCGATTCTGCTCGTGCACGGCGGCGGTGGCAAAGCGTTCGCCGAATGGTCCACGCTCTGGGCCGAGCGCGGTTATGTGGCGCTCGCGATGGATTTGTCCGGGCGCGGACCGGACGGCCAGCGTTCGCCCGACAGTGGGCCGGACCAGGATGACGGGAGCAAGTTCCGAGATTTCAACGACGGTGACGCGCGAGACATGTGGACCTACCACGCGGTGGCGGCAGTCTTGCGCGGGCACTCGCTTCTGGCGGCGCAAAAAGAAGTTGATGCGACCCGCATCGGTATCACCGGGATCAGTTGGGGCGGTTATCTGACGTGCATCATCGCCGGGATTGACGACCGGCTCAAAGTGGCGGTGCCGGTTTATGGCTGCGGGTTCATCCACGAAAACAGCGCTTGGGTGGATTCCCGATTCGCGAAGATGAGCCCGGAACGACGCGACCGCTGGGTGAAATATTTCGAGCCTTCAAGACATCTGCCTGAGGTGCGTTGCCCGATCCTTTTTGTGAATGGCACGACCGATTTCGCCTACCCGCTCGACAGCTATCAGAAATCGTATCGGCTGGTGCCGCGCGGGGCGGATTTGTGCGTGAAAGTCGGGATGAAACACGGCCACAAAGAAGGCTGGTCGATTCCGGAGATTGATTGGTTTGTGGATTCTGTCCTCAAACAAGGAACGCCTTTGCCCAGGGTTGGCCGAATGGAATGCTCGGCAGGCGAAGCGCGCGTAACGTTCCGTTCCGAATTGCCGATGACCAAAGCGGAACTGCACTACACCACTGACTCCGGTCCCTGGCAGAAGAGAAACTGGCAGAGCCGGGACGCTGAATTACGCGGCCGCACTGCGCGAGCAAACATCCCACCGGAGCGACCACTGGTCGTCTTCATGACCGTGACAGACCAGCGGGGCGCCGTGGCGAGCACGGAGCACATGGAGCTAAAGTAGGGCAGGCATCTTGCCTGCCTCCTCAACAATGACGATTTAATGATCGCGCGCGATTTCAGCTCGGTAAATCCGACAAAAGCACTTCGGCCCGAAACACACCGAACCCACGAAACAAACAACAACTGAACGTGTTCGCCAGAGACGGAACAGCCGTCTTTCATTTCCGCTTTGGCTGCATCTTGGCCCATTCCTCCGCAGAAGGGGGCGTGAAGGTGGGATTTGCCGGTTTTGTCGAAGCCAGCGGGGCAGTGTCGCCGAGTTTCTTCTGCCATTCTCCAAGAACCGCCATCAAGTGATCGATCCGCTTCGCCTGGCCGGGGTCGTTTGCCAGGTTGTGGATTTCATCCGGATCGCGCCTTAGATCGAAGAGCTGCGTCTGGTTGATTTGCGGGTAGCGAATCAACTTCCAGCGCGCGTCGCGAACGGCGCGCTGCACGTCGCGATACGACAGGAACAGCGTTTCTCGCACGCCCCGCGCTTTCCCGTCCAGAATCGGCCTGAGGCTCTGGCCGTCCAGTCCGGACGGAATCGGCGCGCCGACCAGGTCACAGACCGTTGGAAAGATATCCAGCAAATAGACCAGAGCGTCCGAGCGGCCTTTGCGGATGCCGGGGCCAGTGAAAATCAGCGGCGCTTTCATTCCGGCTTCGTAAACGTTCTGCTTGCCCATCAAGCCATGACTCCCGATAGCCAGGCCGTGGTCGGAGGAAAAAGCAATGATCGTGTTCTCGTGCTGGCCAAGCTCTTTGAGGCACTGGAGCAGCCGGCCAATATGATAGTCCAATCCGGAGATGACGGCGTAGTATTCGTGCAAGTGGCGGCGAATTTCATCGGGTGTGCGCGGCCACGGCGCGAGCATTTCGTCACGGATCACCTGCTCGCCATTGTTGAAGGGGTGTTGTGGCAAGTAGTTTTTGGGCAGCGGGATTTTCGCGCGGTCGTAGAGGTCCAGGTATTCCTTCGCGGCGACACGCGGATCGTGCGGCGCTTCAAACGCGAGATACATGAAGAACGGGCGCGCATCGTTCTTGGTTCGCAGGAATTCGATGGCAGCATCGACAATGGCTTTGCCCGGCTGTCCGCTCACGCGCTCTTTGCCTTCGTTGAGGTAATGGTTGTGCTCGAATTTCGCCTGAATCTCCAGAGCCGTGTTCCCGCGCTTGCCGTGGTGATACGTCACGTAGCCGGCCTGGTTCATCGACACGGGAAAATTGGGATCGTTGCCGGAGGCGAGATTGCCTTTCCAGCGGAAGTAAGCGCGCCCGCTCAGGAGCATGTTCCGGCTGGGCGTGCAGACCGCGCCGATGTTCCCGCCCAGGCAATAAGCATTGCGAAAGACAAAGCCGGATTTCACCAGCGAATCGAGGTTGGGAGTCTTGATGTGAGAATTGCCCAGCGCGTGGATCGTGTCGGCGCGCTGGTCATCTGTGAAAAGAAACAGGACGTTGGGCCGGGCTGACCCTTGCTTTTCCGCCGCTTCCGATGATTCGATCCCGACGCCCAGCAGTGAAGATCCGAACAGCGCCAGCCAGGTGAGTTTTCTCATGCACATGGGTCCTTTCCTGACCAATGTTGAATTAGAGGACCAGTCTCTCCGTAGAGCGGATCGGTTCCCGGCAAAGAAACACAGGCAATGGCCTCATCTGCCTGCGGCCGTTCGCCGGGTTTGCCGTAGCACATGTCCACCTGTTGGCCCGGTGGATACGCGCCGACCACGCCGAGATCCGGACTGCATCGGAGATTTTTGTGTCCCACGCCCGCCGGGATGACGATGGCGTCGCCGGCACTGGCAGTCAGAGTGATGCCGCTCTCGCCGCCGAATTGCACGGCTGCCGAGCCGCGGTAAATGCCCAGGACTTCGTGCGCTGTGCTGTGATAGTGGTGGAAGCTGTAGATGCCGTTCCGCCAGCTTCCCGTCCAGCCGTTCGACGCGAACAGCCGCTCGAAAATCGTCGCCGGATCACCGCCCGACAACTCCACCGCACCGGGGTAAACCAGAAGCGGCAGTTTGGGGTTATTCGGAATTGCGCCGTCGTCTGGCAAAAGATAATGAGCGACCCGCGGCGGGTTGGCGATTGCCGCGGGCTGCGAGCCGTTGCTGGAACGAGAAGTGCGGGTTTGCATTGCGTGATTCTGTCGAGATATTGGGATTTTGAAAGCTTCCCTTTGAAGCACGTCGAGGCCGTCAAATGGGATCGCAAGGCCGCAAGAGCAAGGGATGCCAGCGCGCAGAACAGCGAGAATGAAGCTGACGCCGGAAGCGGCTTGGAAGTTGAGCCGCAGGCTCAATTGGATTTTGCCACCGCCGCGCTTTTCCGCTTTTCCTGTTTTCATCTTCGCCCGTTTGTTTCATTTTTACCTTCAGCAATTCGTATGGCTGAAAGCACGAAACACGTTTACGACGAAAGCAAGATCAAGACGCTCTCCTCGCTGGAGCACATCCGATTGCGCACCGGCATGTATATCGGACGCATCGGCAACGGCTCGCACCCGGACGACGGCTGTTACATCTTGCTCAAGGAGGTCATCGACAACGCGATCGATGAGTACATCATGGGCCACGGCAAGGAGGTCCACATCCACATCGAGGGCGCCAAAGTCTCGGTGCGCGATTTCGGGCGCGGCATCCCGCTCGGCAAGGTCGTGGACTGCGTCTCGAAGATCAACACCGGCGCCAAATACAACGACGACGTGTTCCAGTTCAGCGTCGGTCTGAACGGCGTGGGCACCAAAGCGGTCAACGCGCTCTCCAAAGAATTTCTCGTTCGCAGCCATCGCGAGGGAGAATTTGTGGAAGCGTCATTCAAACAAGGCCGGCTCAAGAACCAAAAAACCGGCAAAGGCTCCAAAGAGCCCGACGGCACGTTCATCCGCTTCGAGCCCGACCCCGCGATTTTCAAGGAAACGGAATTCAAGCCGGAGCACGTCGAGCGGCGTTTGCGCCACTACTCTTACCTGAACACGGGCCTCAAACTGATCTTCAACGACAAGGTCTTTCAATCGCGGAACGGCTTGCTCGATCTGGTGATGGAGGATTTGTCGCGCGACAACAGCGAACCGATTTATCCGCCGCTGCACTATGCGAGCAAGATGCTGGAGTTCTGCTTCACGCACAGCAACAGCCGCTACGGCGAGACGTTCTTCTCCTTTGTCAATGGCCAGTACACCAGCGACGGCGGCACGCACCTGAGCGCTTTCCGCGAAGGCTTGCTCAAGGCGGTCAATGAATACTCCAAGAGCAGTTACGAAGGCGATGACGTGCGCGAGGCCATGGTCGGCGCGGTCTCCATTCGCCTGAAAGACCCCGTCTTCGAGTCCCAGACCAAAAACAAACTGGGCAACACTGAAATCCGCTCCGACCTCGTCAACAAGGTCCGCGAGGAGCTGCTGCACTTTTTCCACCGCAACAAAGAAATCGCCGAGAAAATCGTCGCGAAAGTCGAAGACAGCCGCCAGTTGCGCAAGGAACTGCAGGAGGTCAAGAAGCTGGCCCGCGAACGCGCCAAGGCGATTACGATCCGCATCCCGCAGCTCAAAGACTGCAAAATCCACTTTGACAAGAAAAAGGACAAAGGCCGCGGCTCGATGGTGTTCATCACCGAGGGGCAGAGCGCGGCCGGCTCCATTGTGAGCTGCCGCGACGTAAACACGCAGGCCATTTTCGTGCTCAAAGGCAAGCCACTGAACGTTTGGGATCTCAAGCGCGACATCGTGTACAAGAACGACGAGATGTATAATTTGATGCGCTCGCTCGACATCGAGGACAACATCGAAGGGTTGCGCTACGAAAAAGTTGTCCTGGCCACGGACGCGGACGTGGACGGCCTGCACATCCGCAACTTGATGATCACTTACTTCTTCCGCTTCTTCGATCAACTCGTTCATGACGGGCATCTTTACGTGCTCGAAACACCCCTCTTCCGCGTGCGCAACAAGGAGAAAACCACTTACTGCTACTCCGAAGCCGAGCGCGACGCCGCGGCTGCGGCCATGGGCAAGAGCGCCGAGATCACGCGCTTCAAAGGACTGGGCGAGATCAGTCCGAACGAATTCAAACAATTCATCGGCCCGGAGATGCGGCTCAGTCAGGTGGAATACGCGCCAAAACCGGACGCCTCAACCATCTTGGGATTCTACATGGGCAAGAACACGCCCGAACGGAAGGATTACATCATGGCCAACCTGGTCGTGCCGGTGGAAGAATGAGATACGACGGACAACTATGAAAGCAACGTCACGCAGAAATTTTCTGAAGAGTTCTATCGTGGCAGGAGTCGCTCTGCGGTTCGCCGAGATTAGCGCTCGGCGCCGAACGCCAGTCCGCCAATGAAACCGTCCGCCTCGCCATGATCGGCCTCGGTGGAACTACCACCATCGGCGGCGTGGGCGGCCGGGGGCACCAACTCATCGCCCCAATACAGAAACTCCCTGAAGCGAAGATCACCGCGCTCTGCGACGTGGACCAGAGCGCACCTGGATCGCGAAGTCCAGCCGTTCAAAAAACGCGGCGAAACCGTCGTGGCTCACCGGGATCTCCGGCGCGTCTTCGACGACAAATCCATCGACGCCGTGGTCATCGCCTTGCCCAATCATTGGCACGCGCTGGCCACCGTCTGGGCGTGTCAGGCGGGCAAGGATGTCTATGTCGAAAAGCCCTTTTCCTACGACCTCTGGGAAGGCCGCCAAATGGTCGCGGCGGCGCGGAAATATGGCCGGATGGTGCAGGTCGGCACGCAGAACCGTTCCAGCGGCTTGCTTCGACGGACCTTCGAGTATTTGCGCGGCGGCGAGTTCGGTCCCATTCGCTTTGCCCACTGTCTGGTTTACCGAGCGCGCGATGGCATCGGCAATGTCACGGCGCCGACGCCTGTGCCGCCAACGGTCGATTACGATCTTTGGTGCGGACCGGCGCCCAAAGGGCCGCTCATGCGAAAGCAATTGCATTACGGATGGCACTGGTTCTGGGAAACGGGCAACGGCATTCATGTGATGGACCTTTGCCGGTGGGCTTTGGGCCAAAACCAGGCGCCGCCGCGAGCCATGAGCATCGGCGGACGATTCGCCTTCAACGATTGCGGGGAAACGGCCAACACGCACATTGCGCTGCTGGATTATCAACCTGCCCCGATGATCTGCGAAGTCCGCAACGTGCGCCTCGGCAAAGGCCCGGACGCCATGGGCAAGTTCCGGGGGCGCAGCGGCGGCTTGATCATTGACTGCGCGGGCGGCTACTTCGCGGGGGCCTCGTCCGGCGGATCGCTGTTCGACAAAGAGGGCAAAAAGATCAAAGAGCTTCCGGCCGACGACGGATCAAGAGGATTGGGAGGCTCGCATCTGTCCAACTTCACTGCCGCCATGCGCAGCCGGAAAGGCAGCGACCTCGCTGCGGAAGCGTTGGACGGACATCTGTCAGCGGCGTGCTGTCATTTGCCGAACATATCCCATCGGCTCGGCCAACAGACTTCCCCCGAAGCGATCCGGGAAAGAATTCGCTCCAGGCCGGAGCTGCTGGACGCCTTCGAGCGCTGCGGCGAGTATCTGCGCGAGAACGGAGTTGAGCTTGGGACCACGCCCGCCGTGCTCGGCCCGTGGGTAACTTTCGATCCGAAGCAAGAACGGTTCGTCGGCGATTTCGCGGACCAGGCGAACAAACTTGTTCAACGCGAATACCGCCCGCCGTTCGCTGTGCCAAAGATCGCATAACCGCTCACGAGAGGGCAGATTGATGCTGAATTCGGATTTTGACTGAGGCCAATGTAAGGGTTGTGGCGCCTGAATTCGATTTGGTTTTCGAGTGGGACGCGTCTAAAGCGGCGGCGAATCTCCGCAAGCATGGCGTTAGTTTTGAGCAGGCAGCAACAATGCTCTAAGATCCAGAGGCTCTTTCTCTTTACGACCGATTTACGATCTGACTTCCGGTGATCAAAAGCATTCCAGCAGTCTGGGACGAAACCCGTGTGCTGCCTGACTCGCGCATCGGTGAACTCTCTATCTTCGCTCGTCGCAAAGGCACTAGGTGGATGCTGGCCGTGATGAGCGCCGGCGGGTCGAAGTCAATCCAGGTGCCGCTGGCCTTTCTCGGCGACGGCACTTACCAGGCGTCGTTGGTCCGCGACCACAAGGACAATGACGCCGCCGTCGTGGTCGAGAATTCCACGGCACGCTGCGGCGACACGTTGCCCGTCGAACTGCGCGGCGGCGGCGGCTTTGTTGGGCGGTTCATCAAGCCGTAGATTTAAGAACACCGCAGAAGCTGTAGTCAGCGCCGCGCGATCCTTCTCGATTCTTCGATCAGCGTGTCCGCGTTGCTTGCCGTGATCAACACGAAGCACTGATTAAACTCGGCGTGGTAATCGCGATGGATCGGGGTTGATTCCGGCGGCGCGCTTGGTTTTTCCAAAACCACCGCCGCCAGCTTGCCGCTGCGAAAAGCTTCTTTCACATCGGCGGCGTCGCCGATCATGCGGAGGTCCGGCAGCAACAGTGCGAAACGCGGCTTCGATTGCCGCCAGATTTCCAGGCGGTGCAACGTAGCCGGCAAACCGATCAAGCTGACCACCACCTCCGTGTCCGGGTATCTCCGCAGCAAATTGTCCCAGGCGCCGTCCGTCGTCATGAAACTGAGCGGCGTGGTCGTCTGCGGATCAATCCGGCCGTGCGAGGGATTCTTGGCGAGAGCCGGGTCCAGTTCCGGAAAACCGATTCCTTGAAGCTGGATTCGGTTCGCCCAGCCTTTCTTCAGCCCGCGCAGGCCAGCCTCTTCGAATTCCGCCACCTCGCTGCTTTGGGTTTTTCGTTGAGTGAAAGGATTGGAAACGACCAGGACTTTCTGACCCGTGAACTCGCGGGCCACGAACTCCGCCAGAACGCGCAGCGCAATTTCACGGCGAACCAGCGCGGTTCGCTTCATCGATCTGTCGCTGGCCAGCGGGAGATACCGGAGCGTCGAAAAGACCGCGCCGGCGAGCAGCAACAATGCGAAGAGGATTTTCGCCGCGGACTTCATCTTCAGTGTCAGTGCGGCACTTTCGGGAAATGAAACGGCAGTGAGGTGGCAGACTCGAGTTTCACGAATTTCCACGAATTGCCGTTATGAGTTGGAGGCATTCCCGTGACGGTTGTTTTCCTGTTCAAGTTTCACGAACTCGTGACTGACCACTGATTACTGATTACTGTTGACTGATTACTGACCCCCGCTCCCTTGGAGCCGATTCGGCGGGAAGGCCTATTCCTTCCCTTCCGGCGGTGGGATCAGGCTCACGCGGAAGAAGGCTGGCTGAGGATCGGGCGTCCTAATCGTAACCGTATGCATCGTTGTCGGACGCGTAATCGGCTTGAAATCTAGCGTGGCGAGCGACGTCGCTTGCTCGGTCACATACCAGTGCAACTTCGTGGTTGTGCCACTGGACACATCGAACAATTCGGCGTCCGGCCCGTGCCACTGAATCGTCATATAGCCGTCCCCCTGTCTCACGTCCGTGATTTTCGGACGCGGATGGTAACTGATCACGCCGCGCAACGGCGCGATCTGGTGCCACATCGTCCCTTGCTTCCAGGGGGTCAAGAGCGTATCCCCGCTCGCGAAACCGCTGCGATACCGCACGTATTGGGCGCCGTCCGTGCCGATGACGTAGCCGTACGCCAGGATGGCGTGGATCAGAGGATTGGCGCGCTCCATCCCCGACATCACGCGCGATTTTCTCGAAGCGTCCTGCAAGAAAAACAACACCGGATACCCGGCATCGATCTCGGCGGTCAAATCCTGAAACGTGAAACCTTTGCCGCTCGGCACTTCCGGATTGATCTCCGCCAGTTGCGTGAAGACATCGGCGTGGAACCCCCGGTACTGAGTCCAGGCCCTCAACCCGGATTGGATATCGACCGCGGGCAAGCCGGCTTCCGAACTCGGCGTGAAATTGATTCGCCGTTCGCCGGAGCTGTCCCAATAGGCGAACGCATATCCGTCGATGTTGCCGTCGCATTCGCCGTTGAGATTCTTCCATTTGTTCTGGCTCAGGCCGATGAAATCTCCCAGGCAATCTGCTTCGTGCTCCGCCCGGCCTTGAAGCACGTGGGGGTCGAATTCCGTGCTCGCGTACGAGACATAGTAATCGTCCAGGTGGCCCGGTCTATCGGCGGGACGGCCATCCACGCCTGCCTCGCTCGCCCACAACGAATGAATTCCAATATTGGCGCCGAAGTCGTTGAGCGGCGCCACACCGTAAGCCGTCGGTCCGGTATAGAAATCCGGAAAGCTGTGGCGGTCCCAAAATCCCATGAGGTTGCCCGTGGCCGTTCCAAAACATCCCGCATGCCAGGAATAATCCGGCACTTCCGTCAGGTACACGTTCGCGGCCGCGTACGCGGAAACCGAGGACAACATCTGAGCGCCCGTCCAACTCAAAATCCAGAGCCGCTTCCAGTGAATCCCTTTCGATTGACCCGCGAGTTTCAGTTTTGTCATCATAATCTCTACACCTGCAAAATTCAGCCCTGGTGGGACCTGATCGTTCGGCTTTCCGCCGACGTGTTCCGGAGACTTCTCCCCGGGTTCCTCTTCTGAGTTGTCCCTCTGGACGCAACCCTCGATCGTTTGGTTTCACTTCATTTCCCGAGTTCGCAAATCCCGTTTCCGCTCGAACCGGTCGTGTGAATCTAACCTGCATGCCTGCTTGTTTGCTGACGCAAATTTGTCAAACCCTGCGCAAAAATTGCGGGATCGATTCTCGGCCTCATTGCAAACTACCCAATCCACGACGTTGTTCTTGATGCACGATTTATGCCAAGCCATGACGCACCGCGGTTTGGTGTCCTCATCTCGAGATTGCGATGCCGACTGTGTCCGAAGGGCCAGTCGCAGCCGCGGCGGTCGGTCTGCGACACAGCCACACCCTGCCAAGATTAGGATTGATCGTGAAAAGATATGGGTGAAACACCGCTGCGTCTTTGGGGTGATGACCCCATGCTGTCGCGAGAGCGGGTGAAGGCGTGGGTTCGTGGGGAGAATTCTCCGAACCGCTTCGCACCTTGAAACCCCGAACCGATTTCTTGACCACGGCTTTCACGGATTTCGCGGATGCGGAAGCGGTCTTATCCGTGTGATCCGTGCAATCCGTGGTTGAATCAGGTTCGAATTGCGGCTTGCCGGTAACCGGGGTTTGGGATTTGTCGTCTGTTTGAATCTGACACTCAAACCGAACGCAGGAGCAATCATGCCAACCATCACCGAGCTTCGGGTCAATGGAAACACACATTCCCTCAACGCCGACGCGGATCGCACTTTGCTGGAAGTGCTACGCGAAGATCTCGATTTGACCGGCGCCAAGTACGGCTGCGGCGCAGGCGACTGCAGCGCTTGCACCGTCCTTGTGAACGGTGTGGCCACGCGTTCGTGCCTCACTTCGGTGGGCGATGTGGCCGGAAAAGAAATTACGACGATCGAAGGCCTGGCGAAGAACGGCGCGCTGCACCCGGTTCAGGAAGCCTTTCTGAAGGAGGATGCGTTCCAATGCGGCTACTGCATTCCCGGAATGATCATGGGGCTGGCCGGGCTCCTGGCCAAACGGCCCGTTCCCTCCGATCAGGAAATCCTGTCCCGCATGGAACGGCATCTCTGCCGGTGCTGCGGATATCCCAGCTTGGTCAAAGCTATCCGCCGCGCCGCGGCCCAAGCACGGAGTTGAGTTATGGAAGAGAATTCGATCCCTTGCCCACCCGATTTCCTCGAAGACGATCAATTGATCGAACCGGTGGAATTTGACTTTGGACTTAACCGCCGCGTCTTCGTGCAACTGCTCGGCGCGGGAGTCTTGATCACGACCGCCGCGAGGCCTGCGCTTGCGCAACGGAGTGGTCGCGGCGGCGGGCGCCCGGTCAAACTCTCGGCGCGAATCCATGTCGGCGCTGACGGCATCATTAAGGTCATGACCGGCAAGGTCGAAGTTGGCCAGGGCGCCCGCGCGGAACTCACTCAAGGCGCGGCCGAGGAACTTCGCGTGCCCGTGAGCCAGGTGCAACTCCTCATGGCGGACACGAGCCTCGTCCCCGACGACGGCAACACGGCCGGAAGCCGGTCCACTCCGGCCACGTTGCCCGCCGTGCGGCAGGCCGCCGCCGCTGCGAGAAATCTGCTCGTGACGGTCACGGCGCAGCGTTGGAACGTCGAGCGTGACACGCTTGAAGTTCGCGACGGGAAAGTCACGCACCCCTCGACGCGACGAACGCTTTCCTACGCCGAGCTTGCGCAAAGCGATGAAATGGCCAAGTTGTTCGATCAACCGGCACCCTCTGACTCAGGCGTCACTCCGCTGGAAGACTGGAAAATCCTGGGCACCTCCGTGCCGCGTCCAAACGGGCGCGACCTCGTGACCGGCTCGCACCGTTTTTCTTCCGACGTGAAGCGCCCCGGCATGCTGCGCGGCAAAATACTGCGCGCGCCGTCGTATGGCGCCAAACTGATTTCCATCGACCTCGCCCCGGCCCGTGCCATGAAGGACGTCATCGCCGTCCAGGACGGCCCGTTCGCCGGAGTCGCCGCTCCGACGACAACGCTGGCCGAGAAGGCCCTGGAAGCCATTGCGAAAACGGCGAAATGGGAATCGGCGCCTCATCCGTCGAGCGGGGAGCTTTTCGATTATCTCCGGGAACAGGTCGAAGGCGGTGTTCCGAAGAATCCTTTTGCCGAGGACGTGGCGGCGGCGCACAAAGCCCTGCGCGCAACCTACCACGCCGCGTATGTCCAGCATGCGCCCATGGAAACGCGATCCGCGGTCGCGGAATGGAACGACGGAAAACTCACCGTTTGGACCGGCACGCAGAATCCCTTCGGTTACCTGGGTGAATTGACGCGCGCGTTCCGGCTTTCGGCGGATAAGGTGCGCGTCATCGTGCCGGATACAGGCGGCGGCTTTGGAGGCAAGCATTCCGGCGAGGCGGCCATCGAAGCCGCTCGCCTGGCTCAAGCCGCGAACCGGCCCGTGTCTTTGAAGTGGACCCGCGAAGAGGAATTCACCTGGGCTTACTTTCGCCCGGCCGCGCTCATCGAAGCCGAGGCCACGCTCGACGCCAAAGGCGCGCTGACCTCCTGGCACTTTGTGAACGTCAACTCCGGCCAATCCGCCATCAACACGCCGTATCGCGCGGGCAAGGCGCGCAGCCAATCCGCCTCGCCACGAGCTCCGCTGCGCCATGGGTCGTACCGCGCGCTCGCGTCCACCGCGAATAATTTCGCCCGCGAATGTTTCATGGATGAGTTGGCCGCCGCGGCCGGCGCGGATCCGCTGGATTTCCGCCTTGCGCACCTGGAGAACGCCCGCCTTCGCGCCGTTCTCAAAGAAGCCGCGAAGCGCTTCAACTGGCGCGAACGGAGCAAGCAGAAACAGCCCGATGTCGGCGTGGGCCTAGCCTGCGGCACCGAGAAAGGCTCTTACGTCGCCGCCTGCGCCGAGATCGCCTTCGGCCGGAAGCAGAACAGGATTAACGTGCGCCATGTGTGCGAGGTGTTCGAGTGTGGCGCCATCATCAATCCCCAAAACCTGCTCGCTCAGGTCGAGGGCTGCATCATCATGGGACTCGGCCCGGCCTTGTGGGAAGCCATGCGGTTTGCTCGCGGCAAGATTCAGAATGACAACTTTGGGCAATACCGCGTGCCGCGGTTCAGTGACGTTCCGGAGTTCGACATTCATCTGCTAAACCGGCCCGATCTTCCGTCCGTTGGCGCCGGGGAAACGCCGATCATCGCCGTCGCGCCCGCCATCGGGAACGCCTTCTTTGCCGCCACTGGAATCCGCTTGCGTGCGATGCCCTTGGTCCCGCCGGCGGTGAAGGCTTAGCCGGTCCCAGAAGTAACCTGTTGAAGGGGTTGCGCGTCTTGTGTTTCGATCTAGCCATGAGCCGCCAAAGACGACCGTCAAACCGCGCCGACCGCAGATGCAGGGGAGCTTTAGGCGGCTGGACTGCACTCCTGTTGCTGGCGCACGCATCGGCTGCCGCTGAGAACCCCGCCATCGTAAGCTTCCGCAAGGACATTCAACCCATCCTCACGGAGTATTGCTACGACTGCCACGCCGACGGCACGAAGAAAGGGGAAATCGCGTTCGACGAACTGAAGTCCGACAACGAGCTGCTCAATCGCGATCTCTGGTGGAAAGTTTTGAAAAACGTGCGCGCCGGCATCATGCCGCCGGAAAAGAAGCCTCGCCCCTCCTTCGAACAACGGCAAGTTCTGGAAACCTGGATCAAACACCAGGCTTTCGGCATCGATCCCCAGGATCCCGATCCGGGCCGCGTCACCATCCGCCGGCTCAACCGCGTCGAGTACCGCAACACGATCCGTGATCTGATGGGTTTCGACTTCAAAGTGGAAGAGGAATTCCCGCCGGACGACACCGGGTACGGCTTCGACAACATCGGGGACGTGCTGACCGTTTCGCCGTTGCTCATCGAAAAATACATGGATGCAGCCAAGACGATTGTGGCGGGCGCGGTGCCGAAAGTTTCTCGGGTGATCCAGGAGAACAGAGTTTTGGGCGCCGACTTCCTGAAGGGCGAGGGCACCAACAGCGCCCGGATGAATCTTTACAAGGAATGGAATCTCGCGCGCTCGGTGAGCGTGGAAAAACCTGGAACTTATCGCCTGGTCCTGGAAGTGATCGCCAGCGGCTCTTTCGACTTCGATCCGGGCCGCGCCAAAATGACTTTCAAAGTCAACGACCGCGAACTGCTGCAACAGGAGTTCGGTTGGGAGGAAAACAAAAAGTTCCGGTTCGATTTCCAGGAGAAATGGGAGCCCGGTGAATACCGGCTTGGCATTGACCTTCATCCGCTGGCTCAGCCGGAGAAGAAAGCTGCGACGGGCTTTCCGCGAAACCTGTCCGTGGATTTGCGGGTCGCCGCGGTCACCGTCCAGGGGCCGTTGGAAAAGGAATTGTGGGGCCGCCCGAAAAGCTTCGAACTTTTCTTCAGCCAGGACGATCCAGTGACGCTCGCGGGGCGACGCCAGTACGCCCGTGAGGTCCTGGCTCGATTCACACGGCGCGCGTATCGAAGGCCCGCGGAGGATCGCACGATCGAACGGCTGGTCGCACTGGCCGAGGAGGTCTATAGCCAGCCGGGCAAGACCGTGGAGGAAGGAATCGGCCAGGCCATGATCGCCGTGCTCGCTTCGCCGCGCTTTATCTTCCGCGTGGAGGAAAGCGAGCCGTTGCCAGCACGTCCGAGCGGCAGAGCTTCTCGATCTTCGTCACTCAGTTCCCCCTCACCCCGGCCCTCTCCCTCAGGGAGAGGGGGTATTCTTTCCGCTGCGGTAGCTGATTCGGAAACTCCGGATGATTTAGAGCGCAGGCCTGGTGGCTCCCTCTCCCCAGGGGAGAGGGCCGGGGTGAGGGGAAAGGGCGCGCAAGAATCCCACGCGGCCCAGGCGACAGCGAAGGCCGCCTTTATCGACGAATACTCCCTGGCCTCCCGGCTCTCCTACTTCCTTTGGTCCACCATGCCGGACGACCAACTCTTCCAATTGGCCGAGCGCAGCGCCCTGCGGAAGAACCTCACCACGCAGGTCAAGCAGATGCTCAACGATCCGCGCTCGGAAGCTTTCATGCAGAATTTCACCGGCCAGTGGCTCCAGGCGCGCGACATGGACACCATCGACATCAACGCCCGCGCCGTCCTGGCGAAGGACGACAGCGCCGGCCCGACCGAGACCAATCAGGTCGCGGGTGGCGGTCGGCGATTCGGCTTCGGTTTTCGCGCGCCCAAGTTCGAGCTGGATCGCGAGACGCGGCAAGCGATGCGGCGCGAGACCGAGATGTTTTTCGCCAGCGTTGTGCGCGAAGACCGCAGCGTGACGGACCTGATCGACAGCGATTACACCTTCCTGAACGAAAAGCTCGCCCGCCATTACGGCCTCACCAATTTGAACGTGACCGGCTCCGAGATGCGGCGCGTCGCGCTGCCCAAAGACCATCCGCGCGGCGGCGTCTTGACGCAGGGGACCGTTCTGACCGTGACCTCGAATCCCACGCGAACGTCGCCCGTGAAGCGGGGCTTGTTCGTGCTGGACAACATTCTCGGCACGCCGGCGCCGCCTCCGCCGGGTGATGTGCCGCTCCTGGAAGAGGCCGAGAAAGAATTCAAAGACCGCGAGCCGACGTTGCGCGAGGTCCTCGAATTGCACCGCAGCAAACCGCTCTGCAGCGCCTGTCATTCCCGGATGGACCCGCTCGGCCTTGCCTTGGAGAGCTTCAATGCGCTCGGTCTCTGGCGTGAGAAGGAACGCGGACAACCGATCGATCCCGCCGGCAAGTTGATCACCGGCGAAACCTTCACCGGCATCCGCGAATTGAAGCGCATCCTGGCCAACGACCATCGAACGGATTTTTACCGCTGTTTGACGGAAAAACTTCTGACTTACGCCCTGGGCCGCGGCCTGGAATACTACGATGTGGAAGCTGTCGACCAAATCATCGAGCGGCTCGAACGGGCCGACGGGCGCTTCTCGGCGCTCCTCGCCGGAGTCATCGAGTCCGCGCCGTTCCAGAAACGCCGGACGGTGGTGGCCGCGGCTGCAGCGCATGAAATTGAGAAGCACGGTGAGCGTGGTGCGGCTGACCGCAGACAAAGTAATCAGTATTCAGTGATCCGTGATCAATCCATCTCCACCCGGCTGGAGCCATCCGGCGATTTTAAGCCGTAATTAACAGACTCCGTCAGTACTATGAAAAAGCTTCCTAACCTTAACTCCGACCTCGCTGCCCAACGTTACGCCAGCTTGAGCCGCCGCCAGTTCCTGCGCGGCCTCGGCACTTGCCTAGCGCTGCCGGCCTTCGAGTCGTTTCGCCCGTTCGCCGTTCGCGCGCAGGACTTGAAAGCAGCCGCGCACCTCGGCGCTTCGTCAACGGACGCGCCCGTCCGGATGGCCTTCGTGTACTTTCCGAACGGCGCGATCCAGGATGCGTGGTGGCCCACCGGGGAAGGCAAGGAATTCGAGATCAACAAAACCATGCAGCCGCTCGCGAGTGTCAAAGACCACTTGCAGATTCTCTCAGGCCTCGACTGCAAAGGCGCCACACCCGGCCCGGATGGTCCTGGCGACCACGCGCGCGCCAGCGGCAGTTTTCTCACCGGCGTCCGCGTCAAGAAGACGGCCGGCGCGGACATTCACGCGAACATTTCCATTGACCAGGTCGCAGCCAATCAGATTGGTCACCTGACGCGCTTTCCGTCGCTGGAACTGAGCTGCGATTACGTGCGCAAGTCCGGGAGTTGCGACTCCGGTTATTCCTGCGCTTACCAATACAACCTGGCGTGGCGCTCCGCCACTCAGCCCCTCGCGCCCGAACCGAATCCTCGCCTGCTTTTCGAGCGGCTCTTCGGCGCCGGTTCCCACGGCGAGCGCGCCGAAAGCCTCAAGCGCCGCCAGCAGCAGCAACGCTCCATCCTGGATTTCGTTCTCGACGACGCCCGGGCGCTTCAGCGGCAGCTCGCGGCCCGCGACAAACAAAAGCTCGACGACTATCTCACGAGCGTGCGCGAGATCGAGCAACGCATCCAGAAGTCGGAACGGTTCGGAGCCGTTCCGGACCCGGCGATTGATACGCCCGCGGGAATTCCCGGTTCATTCGAGGATTACATCCAGATCATGTACGACATGATGATTCTGGCGTTCCAGACCGATTCCACGCGCATCGCCACGTTCCTGCTCGCTTATGAAGGCAGCAATCGCACGTTCAAGGACGAACTGGGCCTTGCCGAAGGCCATCATTACCTCACCCATCATCAGCGCCGGCAGGAAATGATCGACAAGGTCAAAGAAATCGATCTCTGGTACGTAAAGCAATTCGCCCGGTTCCTGGAGAAACTGGAACAGACAAGAGACGTCGATGGCCGTTCGCTGCTCCACAACTCGATGATCGTCTATGGCAGCGGCAACGCCGACGGCAACCGCCACACGCACGTCAACCTGCCCATCATCCTGGCCGGCGCCGGCGGCGGCACGATCGCGCCCGGCCGCTTCACCAAGATGGGCAGCGTGCCGATCACGAATCTTTACCTGAGCATGATCGACCGGCTCGGCGTCCAGGGAGTCGAGAAGCACGGCGATTCGACCGGCCGCGTCGAGGGGATTTAAGCTTGCGGCGCTGACCGCGGATTTACGGATGGGCACGGATGATCGTCGCGGGCCCCGTTGCTTTGGGAATTCTGCAGCCTTCTCTCAATCCGGCGTGCGGGTTCTGAAACGGGAGGGCAAACCTGCCGGTTTGCCGCGGCAGCGCTTCCATGCCCTCTGGTTTTTTTTGGCAAACAGTTTAACGGCGGAGAAAGGACTCAATCATGAACATCACTCGATACACCGCCTCGCGCGCTCCTCGCCGCTGGCCAGAATCCCTCCTGGCAAAGTGTATTCTATCCCACGGTCTGATCAGTAAGCTTGGGCTTATCTGCGTTTATCCGCGTTCATCTGCGGTTTTGAGGTTTCAACCGATTCAACTCTTTTAACCTTTTTAAGGTTTAACGAGTTTTCCCCCCATTGCTACTCTCTTGCCGTCCCGCTAGTCTCAGGCCCCATGGCCTTCGACTCCTTCAAGCAGTTCATCGATCAACTCGACCGCGCCGGCGAACTCATCCGCATCGCTCCGCCCGTCGCGACCGAACTCGAAATCACGGAACTCGCCGATCGCCGGATGAAGTCGCCCGGCGGCGGCAAAGCCCTGTTGATTGAGAAGCCCACGGTGAATGGCCAGGTGTCGCCCTTTCCTCTGGCGATCAATACGATGGGCTCCTGGAAGCGGATGGCGTTGAGCCTGGGTGCAAATTCCGTGGATGAAGTCGCCGCCGAACTCGGCTCGCTCATGAAGGCCAGGCCGCCAACTTCATTCCGGGAAGCGTTGAAGTTGTTGAGCACGGCGATGGATCTGCGCCACGCCAGGCCCAAAGTGGTCAAGGATGGCCCGTGCCGAGAAGTGATTCACAGATTCGACCCGCCACCTACTCGCGAAGAGCCGTGGCCGCCTGCGCCAAAAGTCCCCTTCTCCCGTCCTCCGGACACCTTCTCCCCCTCGGTGGGGGAGAGGGATGGGGTGAGGGGGCTGGTTCGTGGGGAGGGTCGAAGTGAGCGCGTTCAACTCGAAACCCGAAACCCGAAACTCCAAACCCTGTTGAATCTCCCGATTCAAAAATGCTGGCCGTTGGATGGCGGCCGCTTCATCACGTTGCCTTGTGTCGTGACGCGCGACCCCGACACCGGCGAGCGCAATGTCGGCATGTATCGGATGCAGATTTATGACGAGCGCACTACCGGCATGCACTGGCAGCTTCAGAAAGTCGGCGCGCGACACGGCCGTCGCTATTACGAAACCGGCACGCGCATGCCCGTGGCGGTATTTCTTGGCGGCGATCCTGTGTTCGCCTTCGCCGCCACCGCGCCGTTGCCGGATGGCCTGGACGAATTCCTCCTTGCCGGTTACCTCCGCAAAAAATCCGTGGAGCTGATCAAGTGTGAGACCAACGACCTTGAAGTCCCCGCCAACGCCGACTTCGTGATCGAAGGCTACGTTGACCCGCGCGAGCCGTTGCGCGAGGAAGGCCCGTTCGGCGACCACACCGGTTATTACACCTTGCCCGAGCCGTATCCCGTCTTCCACGTCACCGCCATCACGCACCGCAAGGACGCCGTGTACCCGGCGACCATCGTGGGCATGCCGCCAATGGAAGATTTCTACATCGGCAGCGCGTCCGTGAAACTTTTCCTGCCCATCTTCAAAATGAATTTCCCGGAGATCGTGGACATCGCTTTGCCGGCGGAAGGCGTTTTCCACAACCTCGTCTTCGTGAGCATCAAGAAGACCTACCCGATGCAAGCCTACAAAATCATGCACGGCCTCTGGGGCATGGGCCAGATGATGTTCACCAAATACATCGTCGTGGTCGATGACGACGTGGACGTGCACAACACCAGCGAGGTGCTCTTCCGTCTCTGCGCCAACACCGACCCGCAACGCGACAGCATCTTCACCAAAGGCCCTGCGGACGTGCTGGATCATGCTACGTCTGAAATCGCGGTCGGCTCGAAGTTGGGGATAGACGCAACGAAGAAACTGCCGGGGGAGGGATTCAAGAGAGCATGGCCGCCGCTCATCAAGATGGATGACACGGTGAAGGCCAAGGTGGAGAAACTGTTCGGCGTGAATCCGTGAACACCTTTTCCCATGCGGCCTTTTGAGAATCGCACGGCCATCGTGACTGGAGGAGCCGCGGGCATCGGACGCGCGTTATGCGAACGCCTCGCTGAATCCGGATCGCGTGTCGTGGTGGCTGATATCAACGACGGTGGCGCGGAGGAAGTAGCTGCACTCCTCCGAGAGCGAGGCGCTCGGGCCGAAGCGGTGCGGGCAGATGTTTCCGACGCGGCGGAAGTCGAGGCCCTTGTCGATGACACCGCGGCGCGGCATGGCCGTCTCGATTTCATGTTCAATAACGCAGCCATCGCGGCTGTCGGCGAACTGCGCGATGGAAACATCGCGGATTTCCGCCGGGTCGTGGACGTCAATCTGTTTGGCGTCGTTCATGGCACGATGGCGGCCCATAGCGTGATGTTGCGCCAGGGCTTTGGACACATACTGAATGTGGCCCAGGTCACCGGCTTGATGCCGACGCCGATCCTCTCGGCTTACAGCACGACGAAGTGGGCCATCGTCGGGTTCTCGACCGCGGTGCGTGCAGAAGCTGCCGGTCTGGGGGTAAAAATCAGTGTGGCGTGTCCGGGCCTGGTTCAGACCGACATTGCCGAGCGGAATGCCTACTGGAACGTGCGCAAAGAGGATTACTGTGCAGACCGTGGGATTGACGACAGATCGACCGGAGAACCGTAGCGCAGATTTTCAATCTGCGGTATCGCCGATTTCCAATCGGCAGGGCGCCGGCAAAGTCCCAGCGGGCTCGGACTGGGAGACGCCCCGCAGAATACAATTCTGCGATACGGCAGAGTGCCACTCTGCGCTACGAGCGTGATCTTGTCGGCCAGTATTACCCAGCCAACCGCATCCCGGTGAAGACGCAATACCTCGTCCAAGGACTGTTCGAGGAGGGCAAGATATGAGACCGAAGACCCTTGCCGAAGTGGCCGCCCTCGCCGCGGCGGGCGATTCGTTCGACCGTTGCCTGGCGAACTTCCTCGACGAATTCTACGCTGCGCCAGGTGCCGCCGCGCTCACCGATGCGCCCGTGTTCCTCGCGCCGCAATTCGGCGAGACCGGTCGCGTGCAAGACGCCTATCTTGCGGCCACGGCGGAAGAACTCGCGCGCCGCTTCAACTTCCTTTCCCCAGCCTGGGCCGCCAGCGCCGAACGAGCCTTGCACAAGCCCTGGTTCGCCACGCCCCTGGCCGCGCTGCGGGCGGTTCTCCTGTTGGAAAGTCCGCCCGCGTTCCGCGCTCGCAATCTGTTCGTAAGCGAAAACGCCCTCTCTCTCGCGTGAGATGAAGGCGAGCAAATTCGGCATTGCCCCGACAAAGAACTCCCCGCGAAGGTTTCAAGCGCCCCGCTCATCAAGATGGATGAAAGCGTTAAGGCGAAAGTCAATGCCGGAGGCGCGGTTCAGGAACGCCCCTTGAAATGGCCCGCTCGTCATGAGAATATGGGTAGCCATATCATGAAGACCACCATTGAAATTGCCGATGACCTGTTCGAACGCGCCCAGCGGCTGGCCCGAAGACAGAAAACGACGTTTCGTTCGTTGACGGAGCAAGGGCTGCGGCTCGTTTTGAACGAAAGTCAAATCAAACCCAAGAAACTTCCTCCACTCGTCACTGTCCCGGGCGCATTGACTGATGAATTCAAAAACGCCCCATGGGAGAAGATTCGCGACGAAATCTACAAGGGACGCGGCGCATGATCGCGGTTGACTCCAACCTGCTGATCTACGCGCATAAGCAGGGCAGCCCGTTCCATGCGGCGGCCGCTGAAGCGGTTGATTCACTGCGGCATCAGGCTGCACCCTGGGCCATCCCATGGCCGTGCATACACGAATTCATCGGCATCGTGACGCATCCGGGCATCTACAAGCCGGCGTCCACGTTGCTGCAAGCCTTGAGTTTCGTGGACTCGCTGCTCGCGTCGCCGCACCTGCATCTGCTGGCGGAAAGCCCAGGCTATTTCGACAAGCTACGTGAAATCGCCTCAGCCGCGCGGCTGAAAGGCCCGCGCATTCATGATGCGCGCGTCGCCGCGCTCTGTTTGCACCACGGCGTGCGTGAACTGTGGTCCGCAGACCGCGACTTTTCCGGGTTCTTGCAACTCAAGGTGCGCAACCCCCTGATGGAATGAACGTGGCCGAAAAGCTCGACCACGCCACCAGCAAAACTCAGCTTTGACGCAACGAAGAAACTCCCCGGCGAAGGTTTCCAACGCCCCCGCTCATCAAGAAATCGCAGAAGACGCCGCAGGAGGATTTGGAACTGGCGAAAGCCCGCCTGCGCCTGCTACAGTAGCGCCATCAAACAAGAGCACGTCGGTTCTGAGTTCGATGCTTACCTTAAGCAGGAGAATCTGCTTGCCGAGTGCGAAGCGGGCGCGCTCAAGCGCGTCGTCGCCTGGCAAATTGAGCGCGAGATGAAGCGCCGCAAGATTTCTCGCGCCAGGCTCGCCAGCCGCATGAAAACAAGCCGCGCGACGCTCGACCGCTTGTTTGCCCAAAACGAATCTGCGGTGACACTTCAGCTTTTGGAACGAGCCGCCCTCGCGCTTGGACGCAAGCTCAAGGTGGAACTGGCGTGAGACTGGCGCTGCGGCCACGAACAATCAGAGCCTGCGCGGTATCGGACAATCCCAAAGGGATTGTGTCCTCCAGCCCAAGGTTGCGAGGCACGAGCTACCTTGGGTCAACGTCCAGCAGACATTCCCAACCGCAACGCGGTTGTGGCTCAAGGCGTCCAGAACATGAATCCACGTTCGCCAGGATGCGCGGCCTTGTCGTTATGTCGCCATTCGATTTCGGCTTTCACCGGGACTTTCAAATGAATAGCCAGCCGCAACGCATACTCCCACGCGTGACCGGCGTCCACGCCCTGAATTGAAACCCCGATTTCCGGAACGAACCGATAGCCTCGTTACCTCGGCTGCTACGGCAAAATGGGTATTTTCAAAACGCGCTCTAATCCCGTCGGAAAACGCGCTGTGCTTGAGCCCCGATTGCACAACAGAGGCGTCGCATCCAGCGCGATTTGACCAGAAGATCTGAAGTCGGCGCAGTTGAGTTCAGTACCCGACGCGGCCAGAGAATTTCTTCCGAGTGGCAGCGCGAAATCTTTTCAATGCTCCATCGACATTCTTCACCAGTTCGTCTGTGGATTGCCCCGCGGCCGCCCGCCCGGCCGAAATCAGCGTGTCACACTCGTTGTTGTCCATGAAGCGAAGCGCGTCGAGCAAGCGGGCCTGGTCCTCGTCCGGGATGACGAGAAACCCGTGCTGATCAGCGTGAATGAGATTCCCCGGTTCAATTCGCCGGCCGAAAACTTCGACCGTACAATTCCAGCGCGCCGGACAGACCTTGGCGTGGCCGACGCACAGCCGGCGCGCCAGCGCTTTGAAGCCTGCGTTCGTCATCCATTCGACGTCCCGGATGGCGCCGTCGGTAATCGTGCCGACGCAGCCGAGCGCCTTGTGCAAATTGGCCATGACTTCGCCCCAGCCTGCGCCAAAGGTGTTGGGCTTCTCCAAATCCTGCACGACCACAATTTGAGGCGGAGGCACGGAGGCGGCGTAGCGGAAATATTCGACGAACGCGTTCGGGTTGGATTCGCGATGGCGGGGGTTGCTCGGCTCGATGACCAGCGTGATCGCGTAACCGACCATTGGCCCCATCTGCGGCATGAAATCGCGCGTCTCTTCGAGGTTGAAGCAATCACGCGAACTGTCGCGCCGGGTGATTTGTTCCCAGCCGTTATAGACGGTGGGCGTGTTCCAGCGTTTCATCTGCAACAACTGGCCATGGGTGAGAATTCTCTTCGGGGTCGTTCGTTCGCTCATAGCTTCTTCGGAAAGTAGCCAGACTGTGAAGGAGAGGGACGGAAATTCACAGAAGAAAGCGATTTCTTCGATTTCTATTTGCGTCCGCGTTCTCCGCCGTTACGCTGCCGCCGAATGGATTGCGGGGAACACATCGCCTCGGGGCCAGGCCCGCACGGGACCGCTCGAACCAGCCGGCGCGAAACAAGTCCACGTCCGCCTCAACTCTCCAGATCTGCTCTGGGCCGCAAGCTCGACCAACTCATGGTCGAGCCGGGAACTCCAGGCCCGCCGGTTGCCGTCGCCGCTTCCCCAGCAACAACGAGCGAGTCAGGAGCGCAGATTGGTCCGGGGTTGAACTCCTTGCTGCAGGGGAGCAAGACGCTGGAGATTCGCGTTCCGGCGACCGCTCCGGAAGCAGCGGACGGTTCGAGACTGATCCGAGGCCCGGTCGTCATTGGATCGCTCGCGGCTGCGGACCTGTTGTTGGTCGCCCAGGCAGTGTGGGTGGCCTTTGGGAAGCCAGAGCCAGTTTCCTTCGCCGCATGGATGCTCGTTTTCGCGAGCATTGCCCTGGGCGCGTGGCTGGGGTCGCTGGCAATTCTGATCGGGAGTCGCGCCGCCGCGCCACGCTCAGAACGAACGGCATCGAACGTCAAACGCTGACGCAGAATTTTGAACTGGGAGAAGATCAACAATTCAAAGTTCCAGCTTCGCCGCCAGCTCATCCGTCATTGCTCCTTCGCCTTTGGAAAAGCAGTATCGCTACGCCAATGAGGCACGCGGCCACAAGATAGATGATGCTTCCAAACGCAATCGCGTCGCTCATGTTCTCGACTTCGGTCGATTTCTTCCCGTATTTGGAGGCCAGCCCATGAAATGCCAGAGTTTGGAGCACCAGCCGGTCGTCACCGTCACAAAGCTCCAGAACAAACAACCGCCCAGAATGAGGTCCTTGCGCCGGAACCGATCCACAATAAGCCCGGCCAACAACGCGCCTCCGGCATAGACCCACATGAAAGCCGGCCCGATCCAGCCGAGCTGCTCCTTATCAAAACCAAATTCCTCTTTGAGCTTGGGGAAAACCGCGAAAATCGCCTGGCGATCTGCTTTTCCCGGCAGACGCAAGCTTGCCGTCCAGAACCCAACCTGCCGGACGCCTCGAACATTCTCGTTGAGATTCAATCTCAATTCACGTATGACCGTGGGGCATGAACTCGTCTCCGAGAACAGAACGCGAGGTCGCGCCGAACAAACGGCGGGCCGAGGCTGATTTTTCGGAGGCTCGCGCGTGGCGGGACGTGGGCGGCGGCTGGCAGCCTTTGTTTGGCAGATTTCGCGGAGCCGGCTTCAGCATTGAGTGGCACGATTTTTACGCCAAACACGAACTAGACTGGGCCGCAAGTTTTCATCCCGATTGCGTGGAGCTGTGCCTGAATTTGGACGGGCGAGGTTTTGTGGAGGGTGGCGGCCAGCGCATGGAATTCGAGCCTGACACGGCCGGTTTTTATCATCGCAAGGATGAGCCGCTAATGGCCAAGCGGTTTGCGAACCAGCAACACCGGTTTCTAACCGTCGAATTCTCTCGCCCTTTTCTGGCGAAACACCTCGCCTGCATGGAGCCGATGTTGCACCCCATCGTCTGCGCCGCAGTGAAGAATTGCCCTTGCCATCTCGTGTCCGGATCGACGGTGCGGCTTACCGCGAGCCAGCAGCAAATCATCGCCACCTTGCGGCATCCGCCCGTTTATGCCCAGGCCCAGCCGCTTTGGTATCAGTGCAAAGCGCTGGAGCTGGCGATGACTTTTCTGCTGCAGCCACCGCCCGAACAAGAGCTGTTCTGCACGCGGCAGCAGCG
This sequence comes from Verrucomicrobiota bacterium, assembly GCA_016871535.1. NCBI lineage: Bacteria > Pseudomonadati > Verrucomicrobiota > Verrucomicrobiota bacterium. Next base: position 5,124 of record VHCZ01000037.1, on the reverse strand, counting down.
CCTGGCGCAGGAGCGTGTCGAACAGGTTGTCTTCTTGCTGAAGCAGAATCTTGCTGACCCGCCGGGGTTGGAAGAACTCGGTCGGAAGGTCGGGTGCAGCCATTTTTACTTGAGCCGGATTTTTTCCGCCCGAATCGGAAAAACCATCCCGCAATACCTGCGCCAGCTTCGCATGGAGAAGGCTGCGGAGTTGCTGAGGAGCGGCGAATACAACGTGACCGAAGTCGCGCTGGAACTGGGCTACAACAGCCTCAGCCATTTCAGCGCGGCCTTCCACGAGACATTCGGCTGCTGTCCCGGTCTCTATCCGCTCAAAACGCCCACGCAGCGCCGGACGCCGTAAACTTCGACAACAGGAGAATACGGAGGCAACGGAGGTGAGCGATCTGGAATTCAAATACATGGCCGCTGGCACAGGCGTGCAGCACAGTGAATTCAATCCCTCCCAGGATGAAGCGGTGCATTTGCTTCAAGTCTGGATTCTGCCCGAACGCAAAGGGCTGAAGCCGGGTTCCGCGGAGAAATCCTTCAAGGACGCCGCTCCTGGGACGCTCCATCTCGTCACGAGCAAATCGGGACGGGACGATTCCATCGCCATCAACCAGGATGCCGATCTCTGGCTGGCGAAACTCGACATGGGCGATCGTGTGACTCACAACCTTGCGACGGGGCGCCATGCCTGGATTCACCTGGCCGACGGCGACGTGTCGATCAACGGGCAGACGCTCAACGGCGGCGACGCGGCGGCCATCAGTCAAGAGCGCTCGCTGGAACTGAGCGCAGCGAAACCGTCGCAAGTTCTCTTGTTCGACCTGAATTAACTCAATCCACTCACGAATCATGAATACAACCATCCAACGCGAAACCCTGCTTCACCAACTCAACTGGCGTTACGCCACCAAACAGTTTGATCCACAGCGCAAAATCAGTCCCGGGGACTGGGCCACGCTCGAAGAAGCGCTCGTCTTGACTCCTTCGTCCTTCGGCCTGCAACCGTGGAAATTCATCGTCATCACTGATCCCGCGATTCGGGAAAGGCTGCTGCCGGTGTCCTGGGGCCAGCGGCAAGTCGTCGATGCCTCGCACCTCGTCGTTTTCGCGATCAAGAAAACGCTCAGCGAACAGGACATCGATCATTACCTGGGCCGAATCGCGGAGGTCAGGAACGTTCCGCTTGAATCGCTGGCCGGGCTTCGGGACATGCTGATTGGCTCGATCATCAAGGGAATGGACGCCCAGGCGCGAAAGGCATGGGCGGCGCGCCAGGTTTACATCGCGCTGGGCAATTTCCTGAACAGCGCTGCGTTGCTGGGCATTGACGCCGGGCCCATGGAAGGCTTCCAACCGGATCAATACGACGAAATTCTCGGCCTCGACCAACAGGGCTTAAGCGCAGTCGTCATTGCCGCGGCGGGGTACCGAGCCTCAGACGATAAATACGCTGCGCTTCCCAAAGTGCGCTTCCCTCGCGGCCAAGTCATCGCGCACATTTGAAGCTCTGCCTCATTTCGCCGCGCGCGCTGGCAGCGGCCGCGCGCTGACCTCCTTGAACCACACGACGTCGCCGGGGTCGTGGTTCTGCAAGCCAATGTAGCCTGCCTCCGGGCGCTTGGGCTCGCGCTTCGGCTCGTGCCATTGCTTCCGTGGAGGCAAACCAGGGCTTGTGGTGTCCAGGGTTGTGATGCGCTGGCCATCGAGATCGACCAGGATTCGGGTTCCCGCGAGCGTGATGATCATGGTCTTCCATTCGTCGGGCGCTTTCATCGAAATCGCAGACGACGGCGCTAGCGAATAAATGGAGCCGGTCCGATGCCACGCATCGCCCGCATCGGCAATCTGGACTTCGTAACCGTGATGGACCGCGTACCACGGCCCTTCTTCGCGTTCCGCCGAGGCTTTCACTCTCTCCATCGACGCAGGAGAAATCGTTCCGGCGGCGTCACGATCAAACGCGGCGCCTGGCTTCCCGACCAAGTCCAGGATTCCGTCCGCAAGCCGCACGTACACGCCGGCGTTCGATTTTGCGTCCTTGGTTTTGAAGACGACGCGAATCTGGCAATTGCCAAAACGCTCCTTCTTGAAGACCAGCAATCCGAGCCCTCTCGGATCGCACTCTGTCCGCAGCGCGCCTTCGTCCACCGAGAAACCGCCCCAGCCCACGTGGATCCAGTTCGGGTCCACTTTGCCGTTTGTGATCAGCGGTAAGGATCGCCAGGCCGGCTCCGATGTGGATTCCGCGCCGCGCAAGACTGGAGGGGTCCACGCGACAACGGCGGCGAGGACAATCATTGACGTAACGTTGCATCGAGATGTGCCGCGCGAGGAGAAGAATCGGTTGGAATGGGATTTCATGCGCCGAGGCTGACATGACGGTCGTCCGGCGTCAAAAAATGTTTCGCTTGGTCCGAGTCAACGCAACCCAACTGTCAGGTTCATGGGAAGCTCCCTTGGTTTCAAAACCGTGCACTCGGCCCAGGAACCGCATCGCCGGTAGGGCGAGTCCGTCCCGGCGAGCCGCTCCACGCGCTTGGAACACGTCCGACCTCGGCTCGCTGGGGACAGGCTCGCCCTACCGTCCGGTTCATGGGAAGTTTACTTGGCCAAGAAGCCATGCCCTTGGCCCATGAACCGAAAACTGCGCGGACCGCAGCCTTCAGGCTGCTTCCGTGCACTCTCGGAGTCGAGCGTTGAAGCGGCCTGAAGGCCGCGGTCCGGAGAGCCGGTTCATGGGAAGGTAAGGTTCGCACACGCCATCGAGGACACCGTCAAGCGAGTTCCTTTTCCGCGAAGATCTTGATCCCCGCGGCCATGAATTCGGGCAGCCGCGGATCGTACGCTTCGTAAGCCTTGCGCAAATCCGTCTCCACGATGAACTGGCCGTGGCCGGCGTAAGATTCGCGGTCCGGCGTCCAGAATTGCTTCAACCACTCGAAGTGACGGCGAACAATGGCCTGCACCTCGCGTGATTCCACTGGCCGGCCCTGCCCCATCTTTTCGACCAGATCTTTGCAGATCGCGTCGAAGCCCGCGCCAGCCTTCGCCCATTGATCCTTCTTCCAGTCTTTCACACGCGCTTTGGATTGCGCGATGCTTTCCTTCATGCAATCGCCGTAGCGGTCGATCAGAGATTGCTCGTGCTTCGCTTGCTGTTCCGGATCGAAGCCCACGAACAGGTCCTTGCCTTTCATCTTTTTGGTTCCTTTCAAGTGTTCGATGGTTTTGTCGATGGTCCCAATCAGTCTCCGGGTGTCCGCGAGGGTCTTTCGCAGAACTTGGCAGTGCGATTCCAGCGCCGCGATTTTGTCGAAATCGGGCCGGCCCAGAATCCGTTTGATCTGCTTCAGCTCGAAACCCAGCTTCCGGTAAAACAGGATTTGCTGGAGCGTCAGGAGCTGCGCCTCTTCGTAGAAGCGATACCCGTTGGCGCCGACATACGCGGGCTTCAACAGGCCCACCTCATCGTAGAAATGAAGCGTGCGCACGCTGACGCGCGACATCCCGGCCAGTTGTTTGACTGTGTAAGCCATCGTCGTTTCTCCGCCGGCACCGTCATGATACCGGCGGCTGGCCACACTGTCAGGGCTAACGCAACGTGAGGGTCAAAGGATTTTTGGGGAACTCGTAACCCCCCAAGTGAAGGTGGGGCGAGGACTCCTGCCGAACCAATGCCATCGAAGAAAAGCTCCGCAGGAGCGTCGCTCCACCGTCGTTAACTGAGGGGTTAAGGGAACTCACAATTCTTCCGTCTTCTTGAACGGCAAACCGCGCTCGCCGTTGAACAGTTTGCGCAGGCGTTTGTCGCTGGAACTGGATGGGCGTCGGATGATCTCCGGCGCGACGCGATTGCCGGTTTCGCGGCGGGCGCGCCGGCCCTTGAGCCAGTCTTCCCAGCTAATCGGGCGGCCTTTCGGGATGATAGGGACTGGGTTTTCCGAGTTCATGCGCGACTTCGCCAACGATGTTCTGCAATACGGGAAGGATACGATACTCAGGCCGGGCAGCAAGTCTGGCGGCCTCCGGCCAATCCATCTCGACCTGGCCGGAAAGCGCGACCGCAATGAGCTTCCGGGCGCAAGCGGCCGCGGCCTCGTCCGGCTGCGGGTACACGGAAATCAAGACTCGCTCCACGAGCAAATCTTCCGGACTGACCAGACGCACCGGGCCGTAAGGGGCTTGCAGTTCGTCGAATGGCGTCCGGGCGAGCGTCTCGACCTCGCCAAGAATATCGACGTAATGTCCCGCAACTTGCCAGTTGCGCGGACCGCCGCGAGCGCCGAGCTGGCCCATCAATTCCTGCCGTGTGCGCACGTCGAGTCGCGACGGCGAAACGAGGCACATATCAAGATCTCCGGAGACATAAGCGCCTTCAGTGTAGAACTCAATGGCCGAGCCGCCCACCACGACGAGTTCGACGCCGCGCGCGCGGAAAACCGTGGAGACAAGACTGGCGAGCTTCAGATGTTTGAGGGTGGGATCGTGCTCGGCCGTAATATCAGCAAGGGCACGCTGGATCTCGTCCGCAGTCATCGGAGCAAGAGTGGCTGAATCGCGAGTGACTTGCGAGCCTTTCGCTCGGTCGAATTCGCTGAGCTCAATGCGAACTCTGGCTTCAGATCACAGAAGATAACAAAGGGAACGAAGGCGCGGTGATTTGTGCATCGCGGTTCCATTGTTTCCTTCTGCGAAAGTTCGATTTTCGATGGCGGTGTCAAAATTGTTTGACGCGCACTCGGGTCGGCCTAAAGTTCGCCGCCGATGAGCGCGCCGCTAATCCTTCTCCCCCACCGATTGTGCCACACCATTGAAGCAGCCCTCGCGAGCCGCCGACGCACGTAATTCACCACCCGATCGCCGCGACTCAGCTTCGTATGCCACCCCGCTCCGCGTCCGCCAACACTGTGCCCCGCGCCGCGGCCATTACGGTCCACATTCCCGGACCGCTGCGCGATTGCTGCGCCGGCGCTTCGCAGCTTGCGATCTCAGCGCCCACCGTGCGCGACACGCTACACAGAAGCGCATAAATAAAGCTATATAACTCTGATGAGAAGCGCGTTCTGAAAGGGTTTTCTCACGATTGCGTGTTTCGCGTTCCGACAGGAAGGCTACCTTATTCTTGCGTGCTGG
>VHCZ01000036.1 GCA_016871535.1 Verrucomicrobiota bacterium | reverse complement strand
GGTTTCCCCGGTTTTCCGGTCGGTGGAGGTTGCGTTCCGGTCGGTGGAGGTTGCGTTCCGGTCGGTGGAGGTTGCGTTCCGGTCGGTGGAGGCTGCGTTCCGGTCGGTGGAGGCTGTGTTCCGGTTGGTGGAGGTTGCGTTCCGGTCGGTGGAGGCTGGTCACCAGGCGGTTTCCCCGGTTTTCCGGTTGGTGGAGACTGCGTTCCGGTGGGGGGCTTGTTATCCGGGGGTTTGTCCCCGCGAGGTTTCTCAGGTTTGCCGGTGCCAGATTTTCTTGGTTTTTCAGGTTTTTGTTCGGGTTTGTCTTGGGCTGCAATGGAAAGTTGCAACGCCATCAAGACCGCGGCCACGACGCCGTACTTGAGGTATTTCATAGAGGTGCTGAGTTTGATGAATGCTGAACGAATTAACGCTATACGAGCGATCAATCCCACGCTACGGGGCGCATCTTAGGCTCCCTGGCCCGCAAGTCAAGGTCATTCCCGGTTTATTTTCTTGGCTAAAACGCATCGCAACGCCAACGATTGCACGGATGCATTTGCCAGTTGTGAACACACGTTCGACCGAAAACCGCCCTGGGTGGAGCGACGCTCCTGCGGAGCTTGGCTGAAGAGCAGTTTTGGGCCCGGCGGTCGCCTCGCCGCACCGCCGGTTGCCACCACTGGCAGACGCATCACGATTTCAATGCACTAAATCGACAGAACTGACGATGTTGCTGGACAAGCCCGAAGATTTTCATTACACGTAGTCGAAAGACGAAAGGAGAGATATGCCCGCTAAATCTGCTGAGAAAACTGTTGTCGAAAAAGCTGCCGTGGAAAAATCCAACGGCGAAAAATCCGCGCCTGAACGAGCCTCCGGAGAAACGCGATCCGCCGAAGCGCCGAAGATTTCCGCCGCGCGCCAGCGCGATCTCGAGGCGGCGATTTCCACGATCACCAAAGCGTATGGCGAAGGCAGCATCATGCGGTTGGGGGACGCGCACCGAGTGCAGATCGATGTCATCCCGACCGGCGCTCTCGCCGTGGATCTGGCGCTAGGGATCGGCGGTTTGCCGCGCGGCCGCGTCATCGAGATTTTCGGTCCGGAATCGTCGGGCAAGACCACGCTGATGCTTCATGTGATCGCCAACGCCCAAAAGGCCGGCGGCCTGGCCGCGTTCATCGACGCGGAACATGCGCTGGATCCGAACTACGCGCGCCGGCTCGGTGTAAATCTGGATGACCTTCTCGTTTCGCAGCCCGACAGCGGTGAAGAAGCGCTGACCATTTGCGAGACGCTCGCGCGCTCGAATGCGCTCGACGTCATCGTCATCGATTCCGTTGCCGCGCTGGTGCCCAAGGCCGAGCTGGACGGCGAAATGGGCATGGCCACGATGGGCATGCAAGCGCGGCTCATGAGCCAGGCCTTGCGAAAACTCACAGCCATTCTGAGCAAGGCCAAGACGGCTTGCGTGTTCACGAACCAGATGCGGGAGAAGGTCGGCGTCATGTTTGGCAATCCCGAAACGACGCCCGGGGGCAAAGCGCTGAAGTTTTACGCCAGCGTCCGCATCGATATCCGGCGCAAGGACACGCTCAAGAACACCACCGGCAACGCCATCGGCAATCGCGTCAAAGTCAAAATCGTTAAGAACAAGCTCGCGCCGCCGTTTGCCGAGGCCGAATTCGACATTTACTTCAATCACGGGATCAACAAAGAAGGCAGCATCATCGACGTGGGAGTGGACGCCGGCGTAGTGGAAAAGAAAGGCGCGTGGCTCCAATTCCAGGGCGAACTGATTGGCCAGGGCAAAGACGCCGCCCGCCAGGCGCTGGTGGACAACCCGCAGGTTGCCGATCGCATCGTTGCAGCGATCATCGAGAAACGCGAGGCAACGCCGGCCACAGCTTGACGAGTCTCGTCACTCCGCGACCGGCATCCGATAGCGCGCGGCTTCCTTGTCGTTGCGCACCAGCAAGAACTCGCCGGCCAAGCTCGGCGGATTCCATGTCTTGCTGTGCAACGCTCGGAAGCCGGCGAGCTTTCGATGTTCCTCCGGCACCGGTTCGATCAAGACCACTTCGCCGGACTCCGCCATCACCAGCATCAGATCGTCCACGAGAATGACCTGGCCGTGTCCATAACGGCCTTCTTTCCATTTCAACGCGCCATCCGAGGCATCGAGGCAAACCAGAATTCCGTCGTCGAGGCCGTAAATGAAGCCGTCGCGATAAACGACATTAGTGAACTTGGCTTTGAGGCGGGTAGATTTCCAGACGCGCCGAGGAATCCAGTTGGTTCCTGATTGAATTTTCAACAACTCGCTGCCTGTGCCGTAGCCGCTCGACACGAGCACTTGATCGCCAGGCAAGATCACGGGAAGCGCGACGTGCGGATGGCCGCCGGGCCACGGATACTCCCAGAGAACATTCCCGGAACCCAGGGTGTGTGCCGCAATGCCGTGCGCGTTAAAAATTAGGATCTGCCGGGCGCCACCGAGGGTCGCCAGATAAGGAGAACTATAGCCCGCGCCATCCGTTCCTCCTCCCCATTTGAACTGGCCTGTCTCGCGTTCGTACGCCACCAGCGAGCGCCCGTCACGCCCACCGGCGCTCACGATCACGAGGTCATCCACGACGAGCGGCGATCCGCTCAGCCCCCATTCCGGGACGTGGCTACGATTGTCCTCCACGATATCTTTCGACCAAATCGGTTTTCCGCTGGCGAGGTCGAGGCAATTCAAACGCCCGGTTGCTCCCAGCGCATAGATGCGATTGCTCACGATGGTCGGCGTGGCTCTGGGGCCTTCGCCGGCAATCGTCGTGAAATAGCGGGTTCGGTCCGCGTGGGACCAAAGAACTCTCCCGGAGTTCAAATCGTAGCAGACCACCATTTCGTCTTCTCCGCGCTGTTCCTGGGTCACCGCGCGATCACCGACCACGGCGAAACCCGACCAGGCCGCGCCAATCGGTTGCCGCCAGAGCAAGCTCGGAGGATTCGCTGCCCAATCCCGGCGCAATTTCGGGCCGGCGACCGTCGCGTTGCGATTGGGGCCGAGGAATTGCGGATAATCGAAAGGCGTGGACTTGATTTCCGGCTTCGCCGCCGGAGCCGGGCTGAGTTCGATTGGCTGCGCCACTGACCGTTTCCAGCGAAACTCCAGGATGGGCAGCAAATCGCCAGTGACACCGCGAATCCGGAAAAGCCCAACCGCGATGGCCAGCGCGCCTGCCACGCCGCCCAGCACGGTCCACCGAATCTTGGAATGAGCGCGCGAAAAAAGGACGAGCCAAAAAAGCAGCAGCACGATCGTGCCGAAGAGCACCGGCGCGGTGGCGACGATTCGATCCTGCCGCGAAGCGCCGTACCATCCCCAAACCCAAATCAGGCCGCCCGCGGCGGCGATCGAGATCAGGATTGCAGGCCACCAGCGAATGGATTTCACTTCAGATCTTCGCCGGCGCTCAGACCTCCCACGGTCCAATCCAGGTTGTAATCCCCATACGGCTTCGCTTTGTTCAACTGCGGGTATTTCGTGTAAGCCGTGTGACTGTCCACAAAGAGCAAGGGAAAGCCGTCCTTTCCGTGCGCGATGTTTCGGTCACCGAGATTGCCGTGCTCCGGCTCCGCGAAGCAGGACATGATCGCCTTTTTGGTTGGCGATTTGACCTCGGTGGTGCGCCGTTGAGTCAGCTTGGGCGAAAGCGTGTCGTCGTTGTAGAACTGGTGGTAGTAGTAATAGGAATTCGGGAACGGCAGTTCGTTCGTGCGAATGCCCATCGAAGAGCCATTCACTCGCGTCCAGGCAATGTTCCACGCCACGCCCTTGTCACTCGGACAGAGATAAAAGCCCGCGCCGTTGGTGGGGAGATAAGGATCGAACAGCTTGAACAAGTCCACGAAGGGCATCTGCGGCCAGGGCCGGCCGGAAAAAGGAAAACGTTCCGCGTTGTCCGAAGTGTACAGCGCCATCGTCACGCCGAACTGCCTCAGATTCGACAAACAGCGCGCCGTGCCGGCCTTGATTTTAGCCCGGCTGAGCGCAGGCAGAAGCATGCTGGCGAGGATGGCGATAATAGCCACGACAACCAGCAATTCGATGAGCGTGAAAGCCGGTCTGGAGCGGCGGCGAAATCTTGAAGCCGTCTGAAACTGAACGTTCGTCTGGCGCATAAATCCTCGGGGCCTGAATTGTGGTTCTCGGCGGAGAAGTTACTGGCCAGCCCAATGAAAGGCAAGGGAAGGAAAGGCGAGGACGGAGTAGCGCAGGCTTTCGAGCCTGCGGGTTCACGGAGCTCTCCAGCTCCGTTTCGCGATCTGCGCCGCTGGGGACTAGAAAGTCCCCCTGACCAACAGGCTGGAAAGCCTGCCCTACAACGCCAACTGATCCTACGTGCAAGCGAGTGGGAGGCGCCGAGGCCTAAACCTTCACCCACTGCCGTTTGTTGGCCGATTCTTCGACCGCTTCGAGCACGCGTTGGTTGCGCATTCCGTCCTCAAACGTAGGTTGCACGGCCTTCCCATCGACGCAAGCATTCACAAAATCGGCCACGGTGTGAACGAACGTGTGTTCGTAGCCGATGATGTGGCCGGGCGGCCACCAGCGCCCAACGAAAGGATGGATGTTCCCCGGCTGGGTCACGAGAATGTCGCGGAAGCCCTGCCGGTCCGGAGCCTGTGTATTGTCGAAGAATTGGAGGCGATTCATGTCTTCCAGGTCGAAAGCCAGGCTGCCTTTCGAGCCGTTGATCTCCAGCGTGATTTGATTCTTGCGGCCCAAGGCAAAACGTGTGGCTTCCAGGCTCGCGATCGCGCCATTCTGAAAGCGTCCGAAGAACAAGGCCGTGTCGTCCACGGTGACAGTGCCCATTTTCTTCGCCGCCTTTGCGCCCAGCCCTTCTTTGCGCTCGCCCAGGAGGGGGCGTTTCTTGATGAAGGTGTGCATCAAGCCGCAAACTTCCTTGAACTCGCCCACCAGGTAGCGGGCCAGATCGATGATATGCGCGTTGATGTCGCCATGAGCGCCGCTGCCGCTGACGTTTTTACGCAAGCGCCAGACGAGCGGGAACTCCGGGTCCGTAATCCAATCCTGCGCATACCGGGCGCGGTAATGATAAATCTTCCCGAGCGAACCATCCTCGATCAATCGTTTCGCCATGGCCACCGCCGGAATGCGCCGGTAGTTGTGGCAGACCATGTGAACGACGCGGGCTTTCCGGGCGGCGGCAAGCATCTCGCCGCACTGCTTGCTCGTCAGGGCCAGAGGCTTTTCGCAGAGGATGTGTTTGCCTTCCTTCGCCGCGGCGATGGCGATCTCCGCATGGACATGATTGGGCGCCACGATATCGACGACGTCGATTTGAGGCGACGCAACGACTTCCCGCCAGTTGATCGATCCGCTGCCGAAACCCCATTTGGCCACGGCGGTCGGCAGCACGGTTTTCTCTTCGCCTTTGCAGCCGCAAATCGTGTGCAATTGGACGTCAGCCTTGAGCGGGAAAAAATGTGTGGCTTGCCGCCAGGCATTGGAGTGGGCTTTCCCCATAAATCCACAGCCGATCAGGGCAACTCGAAGGGTTCGTTTGGTTTCGCTCATGTTCAGGGTAGTAAGTTAAAGATTAGGACCGAACTTATCTCGGCAACGGGGAGGTTATAGGGACGATGGTTTTTCAAGTCAAATAGTTGTATTCCCTCCCCCAGAAGTAAAATCACGAACACTTCGGTTTTCGCTCGGACGACCTGACCGGGAAGAACGCCATTCAGCGGTCGTCCAGATATGGGTTCGCCAGCGGGAGGCCGGCAGCAGCACCGGGAAGTGTTTGCGCCGGCTGTGTTCCAGGAATTGATCCCACCGCCTTGCGCTTGCATTGTTTCCTCATCGCAGCGTCCTTGCGCGGAGTGCGTCTGCGCGAACGTTTCACGCAGAGCGAGCGTGAAGTTTTTCCGCCTCGTTTGCGCGACCCAACGCGCCGCGCCAAGTCATGGAGTTTTGTTCTCAGCAGTTCGAAGCTAGACGCGCCACTCCAAAGCGCCTGACCGATTTTGGGAATTACTCACCGCTCCTTGACCCAATTGAGGGAGTTCAAAGTTTCAGATTCAAGGTTCAAAGTCGCAGATTGGAATCCTGCCAGGCGGCGAGGACCCAGAGCGCGGTCAGCGGGCAGGGGGCTTTTTGCGGCGGTAGGGGACCAGACGATTCAGAAGTTCGCGGCGTTCTTCGCAGTGGCACGGGCGGCCAAGAACCTCGGTATAGACCTCCACCAGGGCATCCAGGTAGGTGGCTCGCGTGATTTTGGCGATCGTGTCGCCCAGGCCTCGCGAGGGCCCTTCCGTGGACTTGCGATCTGTTCGCCAAGATTTCATGAAGGGATTTCCACGCCGGTATTGAATTAGGTTCGATGAACCTTATAGTGACGGGCGCTGTTCAAGTCAAAACTCGAAACACGCTACGCTCACACTGCGGATTTGCGATTGATCATGGCCTACACCGCCCGAGAAATTGCCGAACGCCTCCAGGGGAAGGTCGTTGGCGATCCCGCAACTTGCCTCACGGGTTTCGCGCCGGCCGGCAATGCCAAGCCAGGAGACCTCACTTTCGCTGAGAACGAAATCTACTTTGCCCGGGCAGAGCAAAGCGCGGCGGCGGCAATCCTGGTGGATGGAACATTCGACTCCTCCAAGAAAGTTCTCATTCGCGTCGCCAATGCGCGGGTGGCATTCGCCAAGGTCCTGCCGCTGTTCTTCCCGGAAGCCGAATTGCCTTGCGGGATTCATCCGTCGGCGGTGGTGGCCGCTTCGGCCCAGATCGATCCCACGGCCCATATCGGGCCGTTGTGCGTGGTTGGAGAAAACGCCCGCATCGGCGCGCGAACCGTGCTTTACGGATTCGATTATGTCGATGCGAACTGCCAGGTTGGCGACGAGAGCCACCTGTTCCCGAACGTGACTTTGTATCCACGGACCCAAATTGGCCAGCGCTGCCGAATCCATGCCGGCACGGTCGTTGGCTCGGATGGATTCGGATATGTCCTGGATGCGGGCATTCACCGCAAAGTGCCCCAGATCGGTTTCGTCATCATTCAAGACGATGTGGAAATCGGCGCGAATGTCACCATCGACCGAGGCGCGCTGGGTCCCACGATCATCGGCCGGGGCACCAAGATCGACAATTTGGTCCAAATCGCCCACAACGTCGTGATCGGAGAGCACACCCTGGTCGTCGCCCAAACTGGAATCGCGGGCAGCACTAAGCTCGGTCATTACGTCACGCTGGCTGGTCAGGTGGGGGTGGCGGGGCATTTGAAGATTGGCAGTCGCTCGACCGTGGCGGCCCAGTCGGGCGTGATGAGGGACATTGGCGAAGGCGAGAAATGGTTTGGTTCGCCGGCCCAACCGGACCGGCAGATGAAACGGCAACTTCTGGCGCTCCAACAACTGCCGGAACTCCTGCGGCGGGTCTCTGAGCTGGAAAAGCGGTTGGACGCGCTCTCCGATCCGGCGGACAGCAACCCATCGGAAACACCGGTCGCTTGAGACTTCCCTTGACAAACTGGTTCTTCGCAGTTTTGAGTTGCCAGACTAGAGTTAGCTTAACTTCCTATGAAAACACTCCGCCCAATCCTCGCCTGGTCTCTGTTCAGCCTGTTCATGGCTGCGTTCTGGTCAACTTACGCCGCCGACACTCGCAAACCGAACATCGTCATCTTTCTCTGCGACGACGTTGGCTACGGCGAATTCGGTTTCCAAGGCAACAAAGAGATTCCCACGCCGAATATCGACTCGATCGCGCAAAACGGCATACGGTTTACTCAGGGGTATGTGTCTGGCCCTTATTGCAGCCCGACGCGCGCGGGACTGTTGACAGGCCGGTACCAGACGCGGTTCGGCCACGAGTTCAACGGCGGCGGCCCTGCTGGCGGAAATAACTTCGGGTTGCCGCTGACCGAGAAAACCATGGCCGACCGCTTCAAGGCGCTCGGTTACGCCACGGTCGCGATTGGCAAATGGCATCTCGGCGGCCCGCCCAATTTCCTTCCGATGAAACGCGGCTTCGACGAATTCTACGGCACGGTCGCCAACACGGCCTTTTTCAAGCCGCGCGCTTTCGTCGATTCCCGCCAGTCGGACGCGGTGCATCCGGTCGAGGATGAGAATTTTTACACGACCGACGCCTATGCCGAGCGCGCAGTGGATTGGATCGAACGCCACAAGGATCGGCCTTTCCTTCTCTACCTTCCATTCAACGCCCAGCACAACCCGCTGCAGGCGACGAAAAAGTATCTCGACCGCTTCCCAAACATCGCCGACGAAAAGCGCCGCACCTTTGCCGCGATGATGTCAGCGATGGATGACGCCGTGGGCCGCGTGCTGGCGAAGCTGCGGGAGATCAAGCAGGAGGAAAACACGCTGATCTGGTTTTTCTCCGACAATGGCGGACCCACGCAAGCGACCACGGCGAAGAATGGCCCATTGCGTGGCGTGAAGGCAACAACCCTGGAAGGCGGCGTGCGCGTCCCCTTCTGCGTGCAATGGAAAGGCAAGCTGCCTGCCGGCAAGACCTACGAACATCCGACCATCCAGCTCGACATTCTGCCCACCAGCCTGACGGCGGCGGGCGCGAAAACCGATCCGTCCTGGAAACTCGATGGAATGGACCTGCTGCCCTATCTCACGGGTAAAAACTCGAACAAACCGCACGAGGTCCTCTATTGGCGCTTCGGTGAGCAATGGGCCATTCGCAAAGGCGATTGGAAACTGGTCGCCTCACGCATCGACGGAAAAGAGCCGCGACTCTTCAATCTGGCGGAGGACATCGGCGAAGCCCGCGATTTGACCGCGGCGCATCCAGAGAAAGCGAAGGAACTGAAAACGGCCTGGGACGCCTGGAACGCCGAACAGGAAGCACCGCGCTGGCGCCCGAACCCTGCCGCCCAACGCCGCCGGGCCAAGCCGTAGCAGCGATTCAGTCGGTGGTAGGGCTGCGCTGCCGCGCAGCCAACCGGCGCACTAGCGTCATGCCGCGTGGCAGTACCTGCCGCACCTCTTGGTCCAGTGCATCCACAAGTTGTCGCCCATTAGGGCGCGCGGTCAGTTCCATGAAGGCCCTGGCTGGGTGGAGCGGGCTACCAGCCCGCCTCGCGCGGCAACCTGCCGCGTGAAAGGTCGCGGGTAATTCCTTGCGATCCGTCCGAGACTGATCCGCGACCGTTCCGTCCGGCTGGTAGCCGGACGGCACAGGCAAGTTGCCTGTGCCACCGACAACCTGGGTCCCGCAGGCCAAGAAAATGTTCGCCTTCGCCAAGAATCGGCAAGCCGCCGGGACTCCTTTCTCCTAGACAAACGATAAGTATCGTCGTTTGCTCGGACAACAGCAAGAAAGAGATTATGGACCTGGCATTGATCGGCCCCTCCGGCGCAGGCAAAGGCACTCACGTCGCCTGGCTGAAAGAGAATTACGACCTGATTCATATCGCGACCGGCGATTTGCTGCGGGAGAACCTGGATCAGGTCACCGCGCTGGGGTTGCTCGCCAAGAAATACATGACCCAGGGCGAGTTGGTGCCGGATGAGGTCGTCGGCGCCATGATCGACGAGAAACTCCGTAAAACTCCCAAGGACAACGGGCTGCTGTTTGACGGTTTCCCCCGAACGATCCACCAGGCCAGATTCCTGGACACGCTCCTCAAAGAAATCCATCGCGCGCTCAAGGCAGTGATCTATCTGAAAGTTGCGGATGAAGAGATTATCAAGCGGCTGTCCGGCCGGCTGATTTGCCGCGAGTGCCTTGGCCCCTTTCACCGAACCCTCCGGCCGTTCGAGAGTTGTCCGCACCAAAAATGTTCGGGCGAACATCTCTACCAGAGATCGGACGACATTCCCGACACGATCCGAATTCGCTTGCGGGTTTTCCACCGCGTCTGCGGGCCGCTGGTCGATTACTATCAGCGAGCCGGACGGCTGATCATTCTGGACGCCGAAGGCGAACCGGAGGCCGTCGGGACGAGCCTGATCCAGACGGTCGAGTCGATTCGATCCGGGAAAGCCCGCTACGCGACGGCTGCGGACCTCAGCCGCATTCAGCCCCGCGATGTGTTCACCCCTCATCCCTTGCCGAAGGCGGCGATGCGGCGCGCACTCGACCTTGTTTTGCTGGGCGCGCCCGGATGCGGCAAAGGCACGCAGGCGGAGGAATTGAGCAAACAATTCCCCCTCCGCCACGTCGCCACCGGCGACCTCTTTCGCGAGCACCTCAAGAACCAAACGGACCTCGGCAAGCTGGCCAAGGCGTATATGGATCAGGGCGACCTGGTGCCGGACGATATCACGGACGCGATGGTCGCGGAGCGGCTTTCGCACCCGGACACGACGGAGGGTTTCATCCTCGACGGTTACCCGCGCACGCTGCAGCAAGCGGAGGCGCTTCAGGAGACGTTGGGCGGTTTGAAACGCAAACTCGCAGGCGTCATCTACATCAAGGTTCCAGACGCCGAAATCGTGAGCCGGCTCTCCGGCCGGTTGATTTGCCGCCAATGCCAGACGCCGTTCCATCTTCGGTTCAAGCCGCCGGCCAAACCCGGATTGTGCGATTTGTGCCAGGGCCCGCTTTATCAGCGCGAGGACGACAATCCAGAAACGGTCGAGACTCGGTTGAGGACTTTCCATGCGCAGACTGAACCGTTGATCGAGTACTACCGGCAAGCCGGATTGCTGATTGAGATCGACGGAGCGGCGCCTTTGGCGGACGTGACGGCCAAGACGATTGAGGCCGTCAAGAAGCTCTCCGCGCCTTCGCCGTTCAAACGGATCCATCGCCATTAAGTATTCCCTCAGAGCGTGTCCGAAAATTGCGCGGGGTCCTGCGGCGAGGGATTTTGGCTGTGGCCAAGGCGGCGAGGTCCGAGCATCCCCAACGCGGGCTGTAAGGACCGAGCCAACGCAGGCCACGGACAAAAGACCCGCCGCCCGGAGGGTTTTCGCGCCAAAGGCCGCCTGGCTTCGTTGCTCCTCAGTCGAAGATCCAGGGAGGATATTCTCCTTCGTTGCGCCTCGCCATCCGGCCTTTGGCGCGAAAACAGGACCCCGCGGAATTTTCGGACACGCTCTCAGCGAACCACGGTTGGGCAGAGGCTCCTGCCGAGCCAATCGCCATCGACGCGCAGTTCGGCGGCAGCCTCGCTCCACCGGCGCTCACCGAGTTGGGTCGCTGACGGTCTTTGCCGCCCCCGGAGGTTTCATTGAGATGTCCGCTTTTGAGGCAAAGGCTGTCTTGGTTTTTGGCATGGAAAGGCCGGCGCTCGAATGGGTTCAAGAAGGAGGTTCGTTTGCATGTCGGAAATCTCCAGGAAACTTCCTTCAGTTTTCGGCGAAAAACAGGGGCATTCCACACAGCTTGGGAGAAAGAGCTTCAGTTTGACCAGCCAGCCAAACTTCTGAAATCAAGGAACACCGTTCGGCACAGAGATTGCACGGGGCTGTTTATCAGGGCGTCCTGAACACCACAGCACCGTGGAACTAATAGACCGAGACCATGCAAAACTTTCAGAACCTCACCGAACTGACCGACTACGTCCGGAAGACCCTGCCTCAGGCGAACGCCATTTCGCACTTCAAAGCCAACGATCAGGCGAACGTCATAGAATTTGCCTGGCAGTCCAGAAATTTCGTCGTCAAACCGACGCTGGAGGTCATGGAAATGAAAGGGAAGAGCCTTTTCATCACCGGCGCCTCGATGTTGATGCAGACTGCCTTCATGAAAAGGAACTCAAACGAAAAGTGATCGAGACGATTGTGACGACGCTGCAGCAGGTCGAGGATGTCGTCCGGCGTGACCGCGAACGGGGTTTGCATCTCCTGCAATCGGTCAAGGCAACCCTGGAGCGTCTGGCTGGCAGGAAGTGACTTTCGGGTAAGGTTCGGAGCAATAGCGGCGCCTGGTCTGCGCCGCCTTCATCGGGAACCGGGAGGGCGAGGTTCGCCCTCCCACCTCTTTCTTCAAGCGGACACGGATCATTGGATTGCTGGATTCTGAGAGTATTGAAGTAACCCACCAATCCACTCACCTCACCAATCCAATTCTCTGCACCGCGGCGTCTCCGTTGGCCGGTGTGTGCTCAACGAAAAAGCCCGCTCTCCCTGCGAGCGGGCGTTGTGGCAATCAGCAGCGATAGTAGCTTACCACAAAACTTCCCAAAACTTCATCCCGAAGCTACCCCGTGACCTTCGTGCTGGTCTTCGCCATCCGCTGCTGTCGGGTGCAGCCGGACTATCGCCACAGAGAATATCGGCTGTCCCCGCCGGAACTTTACCCGGAAAACTTGAATTGCCGCCGCACCCGCGGAGTCCCTATTATCTGTTGAACTGCTGATTCGCGTCTTCTTCAACAACGCGGCCCATCGGATGAGTATTGCGGAAACATTGCTCGGAAACGGCTTATTGACGCCGGCGCAATTGGACCAGGCCAAGGCCATGCATCGAACGCAAGGCGTGCGCCTGGACCGTGCCCTCGTCCAGTTGGGGTTCATCACCGAAAGCCGCTTGTTGGAAGAGGCGGGAAAGATTCTGGACATCCCGCTGGCCAATCTCGCCGATCTCTCCATCGATTCTGAAACGCTCCGCTCGCTTCCGTCCAAATTCGTCTTTCGCAAACGCCTCGTCCCGATCTCCAAACAGAACGGCACACTCAGTGTTGCAACCAGCGATGCGTTTGACATGAACGTGTTCGACGACATCCGCCTGCTCACGGGCCTGAACGTGCAGCCTTTGCTGGCGCCGACGGACGAGATCGAGAAAATCATCAAATCGCATTACGGGGTCGGCGGCGACACGATTGATGAGATGGTGGGGACCGGGGAGATGGAAGTGGTCCGCGAGACCACGGAAAGCAGCGAGGATCTCCTGGAGCTGGCGCAGGAAGCCAGCGTGATCAAGCTGGTGAACGAAATCATCGTCGAGGCCGTCAATGAGCGGGCCAGCGACATTCACGTCGAACCTTACGAACACGAACTCTCCATTCGTTACCGGATCGACGGCGTTTTGCAGCCGGCGTCCGTGCCGCCGCAGATTCATCAATTCCAATCCGCGATCATCAGCCGCATCAAAATCCTCGCCAGCCTGAACATCGCCGAAAAGCGCGTGCCTCAGGATGGCCGGATCAAGTTCCAGATCGGCGGCCGCCAGATCGACGTGCGCGTGAGCGTGATCCCGATGCTTTTTGGCGAAGGCATCGTCATGCGCATTCTGGACAAAGCGAGCGTGCTGTTCAGTTTGACCGACCTGGGGATGGACCCAGAAACATTCGGCGCATTCAAATCGCTCATCGAACGGCCCCACGGCATTATTCTCGTCACCGGTCCGACCGGCAGCGGAAAAACCACGACCCTTTACGCAGCTCTAAACGCGATCATCGGTCCCGAACTCAAAGTGCTGACCGTGGAAGATCCAGTCGAATATCACCTGCAAGGCGTGAATCAAATCCCGGTGGATCAACGCGTGGGCATGACCTTCGAGCGCGGGTTGCGGGCGATTCTGCGGCATGATCCGGATGTAGTCATGATTGGCGAAATCCGGGATTTGGAGACGGCACGGGCAGCCATTCAGGCGTCGTTGACCGGCCACCTGGTCCTGTCCACGTTGCACACGAACGATGCGGCGTCGGCCCCGATGCGGTTGATCGACATGGGGATCGAACCTTACCTGGTGAGCAGCACGTTGATCGGCGCGATGGCGCAACGATTGGTTCGCAAGATTTGCCCCCACTGCAAAACCGCCGGCCCGCCGAGCGCATCCTGCCCGGCGGATTTCGGAGCGACGCCCGGAGAATTGATCCATCATGGAACCGGCTGCGCGGCTTGCCGCCAAACAGGCTATCGCGGACGAACCGGTCTTTACGAATTGATGGTCGTGAAAGAGGCCATTTCGGAAAAAATCATGGACCGCGCGCCGGTTTCGGAGTTGATCCGCGTCGCGCGGACAAACGGCCTGCGGCTCCTGCGCGAGGACGGCTGGCTTAAAGTGCGCCGCGGCCTTACGACGCCGGAAGAAGTGGTCACCTGCACGGCGGTATGAAGGTACGATGAGTGAATTCCGCTACACGGCTCGGACCGATCAAGGTGAGAAGATCACCGGCCTGATCGACGCGGAAAGCGAAGCGGCCGTGCTGCGGTTTCTCGATGAAAAGAACTTGTTTCCCGTCTCTGTCTCGGACGTTTCTGGCACGGCGGCACGAAAACAACAAACCAAACGCCGGCGCATCTCCACGCGGGACGTCGGGGTGATGTACGGACAACTGGCGGATTTGATCGGCTCCGGCGTGCCGTTGCTCCGCGCGCTGGATTCGCTCGCCAAATCCACGGTCAATGTGCGGCTGCGGGGAGTGTTGAAGGAAATTCGCGCTTCGGTTGCGGACGGCAAATCGCTCACGGCGGCGATGCGGGAACACGAACAGGTTTTCCCGGCGCTGCACACGGCAATGGTGCAAGCCGGAGAAAGAGCCAGCTTTCTGGAGGACGTCCTGCGCAGTTTGTCGCAATTCCTCGAGCGGCTGGACGAACTCCGGAGCAAAGTTCTGGGCGCGATGATTTACCCGGCTCTCCTGACCGCCGTCGGACTCGCGGTCTTGATCGGTGCGCTGATCTTTTTCGTTCCGCGCTTTGAGCCGCTGTTGAGCGGCGTTCATCAAAGTCTTCCTACGCGCCTGTTGTTCGCGTTAAGCCATGGGGTGCGTGGATTCTGGTATCTGATCCTGACGGCGCTGGCCGGCGCGTGCGCCCTGCTTTGGTCCGGCCTGAAAAGTGAGACCGGCAAACGCTGGATCGAGGAACGGCGCCTGAAGCTTCCGGTGGTGGGCGTGGCGTTGCGCATGGTGGCCATCACGCGCTTCTGCCGGATTCTCGGCACGATGCTGGCCAATGGCGTTCCGATGCTCCAGGCGTTGAGCATCAGCAAAGACTCGACCGGGTCGCCGCTGCTGGCGGACCGGATCGCGGCCGCGGCGGAGAATGTTCGCGCGGGCAAACCGTTGACGGAACCGCTCCGCGCGGGTGGATTGTTCCCGGAACAAATCATCGCCATGATCACCGTGGCGGAAGAATCCAACCAATTGGAAAAAGTCCTGCTGCACATCGCGGACACGGTCGAGCGCCGGACGAATCGCCAGGTGGACCAGGCCGTGCGATTGGTCGAACCGCTCATTCTTTGCGGTGTCGCGGGGGCGATCGGTTTTTTGGCGCTGGGTTTGTTGCTCCCGATTTTCACGATGGCGAGCACGCTCACGGTGAAGTAGCCGACGATTCGCTCGGTGGTTGACCCGCTCAATCGCTCAAGCCATAGTGACAGTGTGAAAGAGGCTTTGACCATCGAAGTGACTCCGGGTTTTGTGGACCGGCTCAACAGGTGCTTCGGGACAAACTACTCCTCTGGCATAGCCCGCCGATGCCGACAGGACGAGCCGAGGCCATCCTCTTCATGAGGTCTTCGGTGAGTCCTGAACTGGCGCGACTGCTGGAGGCGCTCTACAATCTGGAAAACGCGCCGCCGGCCGAACGAACACATTACGCCCGCACTTTTCAAGATCTGGTGGCAGATGTTTTGAGCAAAACATCCAGCTCTGAGTCGCGATGCATTCATAAGAACGCTCAAGTGCCGTTACCCAGGCTTCCGACGCGCGCGCCGCAAGCCGCCCACGATCCCACCCAAGGCCTGAATACGAGGTCCCTTCAACAAGTCGGATTTGGATCGCGCATTGTGTAGGGCCGCAGTTTTGACCCGCGCGAAAAAAACCCAAAAATCGCGTTTGGTGTTGGCTCAAAGTGCTGCTACAGTAGGCGAGCGCGCTGGAGCGTGGACTGCGGAGGGCCAGTGTGGTCGGACTCATTCACGCAGGAAGGAAAGTGACGGACGACAAAAGTTGGCGCGCAGGAAGCAAGATCGGACAACGTCGGCGCATTCGCGCTTTCCCGCGACGCTTGCCACGATCTGGAAGGACGACAAATTGAATTTTGTCGTTCCCAAGTTCGTCCGAACCATGACGTAAGAACTGAAGCAATATGATTTTGCGTTCAAAGAACAGAGGCTACGGCCGCGCGTCAGGCGCCGGCTTTACGCTCATTGAAGTGCTCCTGGTGATTGTCATCATTCTGATGCTCGCGGGAGCGCTCGTGGTTTTTGTTTTGCCGCAGCAAAAGGGCGCGGAGAAAAACACCACCCGGTTGCTGCTCACGCAGATTCAGACCGCGCTCGACACTTACCGCTTGAACATCGGTTCCTACCCGACCGAAGACCAGGGCGGCCTCGGCGCGTTGCTGGTGAAGCCCACCTTTGAAAATGAGCGGCTCGCTGAAAAATGGCAGGGCCCTTACCTGAAGCCCGGCACGAAAATGGACGACGCGTGGGGATTCAAGATTCGTTACGAACTGATCGATAGCAGCCAAAAAACCGAGGCTTCTGCGCCAGATTACAAACTCTATTCCGTCGGTCCCGATGGCCAACCGGACACCGAGGATGACGTCAAACTCGCCGAGGAGTCCGACACGACCAAGGACTCCAAGACGGTGTTGGAACAGTAAGCGGCCTGCTCCCCGCGAATAAATGATAACTCGCACCAGCAAAAACCCGGGATGCTCTCGCCGCGGATTCACGCTGCTCGAAACGCTGCTGGCGGCTTCGCTTTTCATGCTCTTTTTGGGGGCGGCGATTGTGAGTTTGGGCCCCACCAGCCGCGGATGTAATCTCGACCAGGGAGCCGTGCGCCTGGAGAGCATTCTGAGGTTTGCGCGCGCGGAAGCGGCGAACACGGGCCGGCGCGTCCGCGTGGCTTTTACACAAGAGGCGCAGACCACCGAACCGCACAAGCCCGTCCGCGTCTTATGGGAGCCGGAACCGCTCGACGAACCGGAAGTTTTTCAGGACCTTTCCAGCGCGAAGTGGGAGCTCGACGGATTCGGCGAACACGTGAGCGTGGAGCAAATTCGGCTGCTCGACTCCAGCGACACTTCCTCTGCGCCCGACGCGTCCGCCCCCAGCACGATCGAAGAAGGCGATGAATGGGCCTTGGCAGCGGAATCCACGCCCATCACCTTCAATCCGGACGGGTCGAGCGACTCCGCGGAGATTGTTCTGGCGGCGCGCGATGGCGACGACGACCGGCGCGTCACCGTGCGGGTGCTGGGATTGACCGGACTCATTTGTCGTGAAGTGACCTCCGACAGCAAAGGAGAGAGCGAGGCGGATGGTCACAAGCGAATTCAAGACTCCAGCTTGACCGTGGCTGAGTAACGGCCCGTCGTGGTGGTTCAGTGCGTTGCGTCTCCGCCAAAACCTCCAGATCACGATGGCCACGACCCATTCCCGCAGCGAGGTCCACGAATAACGCGTCCGTGCTGCTGGAGGTTGTCCTGGCTCTGTCTTTCTTTGTCCTCGCCGCCACCGTCATCACGGGCGGACTCAACGCTTCGGTCCAGGAAACCGAGCGGTTGCGTTTGAATGTTCACGCCAGCAACCTTGCGATTTCGCTTTTGTCCGAATTACAGATGGGGATCAAGCCGGTCGAGTCGGCCGGACCGGAACCGTTTGAGGCGTCCTTTCAAATGTGGACCTGGCAAATTCAAGTTTCGCCGATCGACGATGCCTCCGAGAGCGGCCTGCCGCTGCGCAACGTGGAGGTCATCGTGCGCCATGATACCCGGCCCATCGTGCGGCGGTTGACTCAGTTCATCGTCCCGCACCCCGCCGGCGCGTTGACACCCTCGACCAACAGTCCGCCTGCGACGCTGGACGATCGGTCGATTCCCGCTTTGCCATTCTGAAATCGAATCATGGAATGGACATTGAACTAAAAGAGTTTGGAACATGCCCGGACCGTTCATGGGAAGGTCCCTGGGTCTCGGAACCAAGCACTCGGCCCACGAACCGGTCGCCGGTAGGGCGAGTCCGTCCCGGCGAGCCGCTCCACGTGCTTGGAACACGTCCCGACCGGCTCGCTGGGGACAGCCTCGCCCTACCGGCAGGTCCATGGGAAGGCACTCGCGCGTTCACTTTGCTGGAGGTGCTGCTGGCGGTCGCCATCGCCGCGGGCATGCTCGCGGTCGTGTTGTTCTTCTACACGCAGGCCGCGAATCTGCGCGTCCAGCTTTTCTATGAGACATCGAAGATATCCGCCGTGCGCCTGCTGCTGGATCGGCTGACGGCTGACCTGAGCAACGCGCAACGCTGCGAGTCCATGCAGGTCGGACTCACCGGCACATCTGAGACACTGGAATTCGTGCGGCTTGAACTGCCAAACTTTGCAGGTTGGACAAATGCCCCGGAGGTCGCGCCCGCGGCCGGCCCTCCTTTCCGGTTGATTCGCTACGCGGCGCTTCGCGCGCCTGGTGAAACGAACGTCTCCGGTTTGACGCGTTCTGAAGAACCGTTGCTGCACCGACCCGTTGAACTGGTGGAGGAAACTGACTTGTCGTCCACCAACGCGGCCGCGGCGCGGCGTGCCCCCATGACGATCGATCAATTCCGCTATCTCCGCTTCCGATACTGGAACGGCGCGGCCTGGCTGGATTCGTGGAGCGCGCCGGAACTCCCCGCGGGCGTCGAAGTGAGCCTGGGCGCCGAACCGTTGCCGGAAGAACCAACGCCGGATCAGCCGGATCCGTATCCGCCTGAAGTTTTTCGCCGCGTCATCTATTTGCCAGGGCATTCTTCGTCTGCGTTATCCAACCAGCCGGACGCGCTGTTCGAGGAGGAATTGCCATGATTTGTTTGTTCATGGGAAGTCTCCTGTTTCTCACGGACCTGCTCACGGCCCATGAACTGAAAACCGTGCGGACCGCAGCCTTCAGGCTGCTTCAGCGCGCACTCCACCGTCGAGCGTTGAAGCGGCCTAAAGGCCGAAGTCCGGAGGAATGGTTCATGGAAAGCACTCGCGAATCCTTAAATTGTCATGGGGCGTTCTCGGGAAGTTTGGCCGGGCGCCGATTTCCCTCAACACCAGAAGGCCCCCACGCCTTCGTTCTGCTTCTCGTTCTCGTCATCGTCATGCTGGCCTCGATGGTTGCAGCCAGCGTCCTGTATTTGCTACGCTCCGAGAAAACCGCCAGCGCCACGGGCGTCAGCGGCGAGCAAGCCTGGGCAGCCGCGATGAGCGGCGTGTACCAGGCCATGCGCATCGCCTCCCGATCTCCATCGGATCCCACGCCCTGGCAAGACAATGCCGCCGCGTTCAAGAATCAACTCGTCGTCGATGATGGAGCGAACCAATGGTATTTCTCCGTGTATTCGTGCAACGATCCCGGGGCAGCGCCCATTCGCTTCGGGCTGAATGACGAAGCAAGCCGCATCAACGTGACACACACCGAGGCCACAGTCCTGGAGCGCGTTCCTAACCTGACTCCGGCGCTCGCCCAAGCGCTGGTGGATTACGCGCCAACCGTCCGGAGCTCCGTGCCCGGAAGCACGAATGAGCCTCTCTTCACGACCCTGACCAACAGCGTTTCGGCGCCGGACCGGAAGTTGGCTTGTCTGGACGAATTGCTCGGGGTGCCCGGATTCACCGGCGCGCTGCTTTACGGCGAAGACGCCAACTTGAACGGCAACCTCGATCCCGGTGAGGACGATGGCGACGCCTCGCCTCCACCGGACAATCAGGATGCCCAGCTTGAACCGGGTCTCCGCTCATTGCTCACCGTGTTCAGTTACGATTTGAACGTGCGCGACGATGGCCAGCCCCGGCTGAATCTCAACGACTCCAAAGCCGACCTCTCAAACCTGGAATTGCCGGAGGGCGTCCTGACTTACCTCGAAGCCATGCGGCGCCAGGGACAAAAACTCGCGCATCCGGCAGATCTGCTCGAAGCTTCCGGCAAGTTCAAAGACGAAACGGGCGCCGTGAAGGATTTCTCCTCCGGTGTGGGCAAAGCGGAGTTGCCTCTCTTGTTGGATCGCTGTTCCGCGACCAACGAAACCCGGTTGATCGGACGCGTCAATCTCAACACCGCCCCGGCCAAAGTCCTCGCCGCTTTGCCGGGAATCGATGCGACGCTCGCCGAGGCGATTGTTTCCGCGCGAGTCAGTTTGAGTGAGGACGCGAGGCGAACGCCGGCGTGGCTTTATCAGGAAGGCCTCGTCACCGCCGACTCGTTCAAGAAACTCGCGCCGCTTCTGACGACACGCAGTTACCAATTTCATTTTCACGTGCTGGCGTATGGCGTCCCCGCCGGCACGTATCGCGTGATCGAGGCAGTGATCGATACGGCCGCTCAACCGCCGGCCATTTTGCTCCTGCGCGACCTGACGCGGCTCGGCTTGCCCATCGGCATGGACACGATCAAGGAACCCGCTCGCCAAACGGAGGCCTCAAATGAATAGTCGGTCTAACTCGGGGGAGCGCACGCGCCTCGCGTGCCGTGTTCCGCGCCCGTATGCGTTTCGCGGGCCTTCCGCCGTAGCGCAGAGTTGCACGCTGCCGTATCGCCGATTTGCAATCGGCGGCGCTTCGGCGAGTTCCGGAGCGCTGGAACCTGTCGAACCCCAGCGGAATGCAATTCCGCGATACGGCAGATTACAAATCTGCGCTCCACTAAACAGATACCCGCGCGCTCGCGGAACACAGAAGCGCGTGCTGATGTTCCCTGATTCAGTGGTTGTTGAACGTCTCCTTCCGACCGGCGAGGGCGCCGGTCGGGACACGCAAGGGCGCGTGTGCTCCCCCTGAAAAGTGAACTATGCCATCTGATCGGATCCCAAAAAACACCACGCGATTTGGCGCGGCCCGGCGCAAGCGCATCAGGTTCAAGTGGGCCGGCCAGGGTCCCGTCACAGTCATTGATCTCGATGGCGGCACAATACGCGTGGCCCAGTCCTGGCGTCGCGGCGGAAAGCCCGCGATTCTCCAATTTGCTTCCACAAAATTCGACCCCGCCCTCAGCGCGACGGGCGCGGAGCCGCAAGAGTTGGGCAAAGCGATTTCCGCCGCGCTGCGAGACCTGAACATCAAGCCGGCGTCTATCGTCATGGCATTGCCGCGCGGACTGGTCTTTCTTCGCACGCTCACCCTGCCGGCCGCCGGCTCGATTGCAGAATTGGCTTCGATAATCCAATTCCAAATCAGCAAGGACCTCCCGTTCCGACTCGAAGAGGCGGTAGTTGATTTTACCATCCTGCGCTTCCTCACGCCGACGGCGCCAAACGTTGGGCAGGCTTCCAGCCTGCCGGTTCCGGCGGTAGCCTGCCGCCAGATCGAAACCATCGCGAGTGACCTCCCTGCCCCTCCCGAGAATTCGCCGGCCAGTGCCCCGGCAAACGCCGCAAGCCCCGTGGACCTCTCCCCCGCGTCCGCGCAGCCCCCTCCGCTCACGGCCCAGACTGCCGCTGCACCGGATCAAGTGGAAGTGCTCGTCGCAGGCGTGAAGAAGGAAATCGTCGAACGCCATCTCCGCATCGCCGAAGCCGCAGGGTTGAAGCTGACCGCTCTTGGTTTGCGCCCTTGCGCCAATGCCCGGTGCATCGGAGTTCGTTCGGCCGCGGATCAACCTCACGCCGTGGGGCTGATTTCCTTCCGATCCGACGAAGTCACGATTGAATTTGTCGTCGATCAATCCGTGGTCTTCAGCCGCGTGGCTTCAGTCACGCTTCCGTCCCATGAACCCGGTAGGGACACGAGTGGATTCCACTCCGTCCCTGACCTTACTCGGCCGTCGAAAGACTTCATTCCATCCATTTTAACCGAGATCGTGCGCAGCTTGCACAGCTACGAGAGCACCGTCCGCCATTGCCCGGTCGCGAAGTTCCTCGTCGTGGGCGGGACGAGCGCCGAGCCCGCCCTCGTGTCGGCGCTGCAACAGCGCTTCCCGATGCCTTGCGAACGCTTTGTGCCGTCCTCAGCGTTCAATGTCGAAGGCGTGGACAAAGAAAGTGGCGCAGGAGCGCTGGCGGCGCTCGGCCTGGCCCTGGGCGCGCAAGATGCGGAAGGGTTGCCCTTCGATTTCCTGCATCCCAAGCGGCCGCTCGTGCCGCGGAATTGGGGGCGTATCAAGGTGCTCGCCGCGGTCGGCGTGGGGGCGCTGCTGCTGTTCGGCCTGGCTGGCTTGCGGTCGTATCAAATGGGCCGTCGCCTCCAAATCAAGGAGCAGGTTCAAGCTCAGGTCACACAAGCGGAAAAGAACCGCCCGCTCTTTCGCGACATGCGCGCGAAGGCCAAGGTCGTCCGGGACTGGACGGCGGAGAAACGCCATTGGCTCGACCACTACGCCCTGTTGAGCGCGCTCTTGCCTCCGAGCCAGGACGTTTATCTGACTTCGCTTTCGACCGGTGCGCGCGGCATGATTCATCTCTCGGTTCAGGCGCGCAACGGCGAGATTCTCGCGCAGATGGACAAACGCCTGCGTGAAGCGGGCTATGAGGTCAAGCCGCTCGCCGTGACACCGGCCACGGACAAGTTCGGTTATCCGTTCCGCTCCAGCGTCGAGCTGACCCTGACGAGCAAGATGAAATATGATTTGAAACCAGCAGGAACGGCGTCGCGACCCGCGGATGAGGATTCAGTTGAACCGCCGGCGCCGGACATTGCGCCTCCCGCAAAGCCAGCCGAGGCGTCCCCTGAGGCAAAGCCGCACCTCCCCCTCTCCCGTCCTGCGGACACCCTCTCCCCCTCCGGGGTCAGGGGAGCTGGTCGCAGGCAAGGAACGCAATAGATCATGAACCAACGCGAGAAAATCCTGGCTCTGGCCGTGGGCGGCCTGATTCTTGTGTTTGCCTCAGCGCTCGGCATCCGATACGTGTTCGTCAAACCGCTCCAGAACATCGATCGCCAGACCGCGCTGCTGCGGGAAAAGCTCCGCCAAATCAAGGACGAACGGCGCGCGTTCTTTTCTGCGGAAGACCAGATGAAACGCCTGGCCCAGGCTTCATTTGGAACCAATGCGGACGTCGCCACGGCTCACGCCGGAAAAATGCTGACGGATTTGATCCTTCGCCTGGGCCTCTCGGAGTCCGAATTTGCGCGCACGCCGGTTGGACCGCGGAAACTGCGCGGCGCCCAAGAAGTCGGCTGGAACGTGCAAGGCGAAGGTCCCCTGCCCCACATCGTGGACTTGCTCTTTGAATTGGAGCAATGTCCGCAAATCCATCGGCTGGAAAACATCGTCGTGTCCGCGGGCGACAAACCGGGCCGGGCGAAAATCCGGCTGCGGTTTCTCACGCTGGTGGTCGATGCCGCGCCGGACGTGGTTCCCCTGGATCTCAAGCCGAAACTCACGCTCGCCAGTTCGGAGCGCCGGCTTTACGACACCATCGTCCAGCGCGATCTCTTTCGGCCCTACATTCGAAGAAGCGCGCCTGAAAACGCCGCGGCTTCAGCGGGTGGCGATCTGCCCGGGGCGGCCCGGCCGGAAATGCTCAAAGTGGTGTCGCTCTCCGAATGGCGAAGCACGCCCGAGGTCCACGTCATGAACCTCGCTTCGCACAGGCTCGACATCTTGAAGCCGGGGGACGCGTGGGCGGACGGCCACATTGCCGCCGTGGACTATCGGGCGCGGCCCATGCCAGGAAAGCCGGGGCTGCTTTCCTTCGCGCGCGTGATTCTCAAGATCGGACCGGATTTCTGGGCCGTCGAACACGGCCAGACTCTGGCCGATAAATATCAACTCAACGCAGACGCGTTGCCGTCGGATCTGGCGAAGGTGGCTGCTCAGGCGAACCCCAAGGAATGAGAGCTACCGGTAGCTGTTCGATTGAGATGAGGAGCGCACGCGCCCTCGCGTGCGGTGGTCGGCGCCCTCGCCGACCACATTCGTGCGGTCGGACAGCTTTCCTCCAGGTAACGGCTCGACGCGTCCCTTTCAACCGGCGCGGCGCCGGTCGAAACACGCGAGGGCGCGTGTGCTCCCCATCGCTAACCGGAATCGACTTTATGAAAACTGTGAATCTATACCTCGCTGCGTTGCTCCTGATCTTCTTGTGTGACCCTCTGATCGCGCAAGACAAACCAGAGGCCACTCCAACGGTCATTCCGACCGTTGCCCAACAGCCGAATCCTCCAGCCGCGCCGCCCGCGGGTGCGGTCGCCGCCGCGCAACCCGCTCCAACCGGCGCCGCCGCCAACCCCGCCGCGGACGCCTCAAAGCCCGCAGCTTCCACGAGTTCCGCCGAAGTGAAGCCGGCGGACCGCACGACTCGGTTTCAGTTCGACGGCATTCCCTACATCGATGTGCTGACGCGCTTCGCTCAGATGGCGAACAAACCGCTCATCAGCGACACCACGGTGGAAGGAACGATCACCTTCAATGATCCGCAGCCCTACTCGTACGCCGAAGCCATGGAAACTCTCAACCTGATCCTTTCCATGAAAGGCGTCATGCTGGTCGAAACCGAGCGTCATCTGCGCCTGGTCACCTTGAAGGAGCTTCCCCAGATGCCGCTCCGCATCTTGCGCGGGCTGGACAAGACGGGTGACGCCAGGCCCGGCGAAGTCGTCACCGTCGTGTTCTCGCTGCAAAACCTGGAAGCGCCCGATGTCGCCCAGGCCGTTTCGTCGATGCTCTCCAACGCCGGTTCGGTCGCGCCGTTGTCGCGCGGACGCGGCCTGATCATCACGGACCGTCTCGGCAACATCAAACGCATCCGCGAACTCCTGAACGAAATCGACACTGCTTCCCCCGCCCAGCGCCAGATGCGCGCCTACTCGTTGGTCCACTCCTCCGGCGCCGTGGTCGCCGATCTGATCAACAAAACCTTCGGCAGCGCCACGGCGCCCAAGCGCGTCGAATTCAATCAAGCGTCCAAGCGCTACGAGGCGCTCCCGGACGACCCAAGCGATTATGTGACGGCCGTGTTCGATGAAGCCTCGCGAACGCTGGTTATGTACGGCCCCGGCGAGCGAATCACGCTGGCGGAAACATTGATCAAACGCTTCGAGGATCAAAGCGGCTCGCGCGTCGGCGAGGTCCGAATTTTCTTCCCGCGCACCATCTCGGCCCAGGAATTGGCGCGCATGGTTCGCGAGGCCATCCCGGGTGTGGCGGAGGAACGCGAACCTTCCGCGTCCGCGGCCACCAAAGCCCGTCTGATCGTTGATCTGCCCACGAATCGACTGATCGTCTCCGCGCCCATGGCCGGGCAGTTGGACGCTATTGACAAGCTGGTGACCAAGATCGACGCCACCGCCGACCCCAAAACCAGCGCGATCCAGTCCGAGAATGTCCAGGTCACAAAAATCTTCCGCTGCAAATGGGCCGATCCCGACGTGCTGGCCCGGCTGCTCAGCGACGGCTTGAGCCGCCCGCCGTTTCGTCCGCGCAACGTTCCGCCTTTCCGCGTCACCGTCGATCCCAAGACGCGCGACCTGATTTTGATGGGCATTCCGGGCGACGTGCAGCAAGCGATCGAAATCGCGACGCAACTCGATTCGAATCAACCCGCGCAGCGGATTCTGAAAACGGTTCCGTTGAAGACCAGCCGGCCTTCGCTCTTCGCCCAGATTCTGCGTCAGGCTTACCTCGACCAGGCGAAAAACCAGCCCAACACCGGCGCGCCCGATGCGACGATCCTAGGCGACGACTTCAACAGCCGGCTGATCATTACGGGAACAGAAGCTCAGTTGACGCTGATCGAGGAACTGGCTGCGCGACTGGATTCCGAAGCGGAACGGCCGGCCCGCGAGCTCAAAGCGATCGTCTTGAAACATATGTCCGCCAATTCTGTCGCGAATATCATTTCCCAATTGTTCAGCCGCCAGGCCGATGATCCCTCGCGCCGGGTGATTGTGACGGCTTCCGCCGATGATTCGACACTCGTCGTGGAAGCCCGAGAAGCCAACTTGACGCGGATCGAAGAACTCGCGCGCACGCTCGATCTCGAACCGGCGCGCGGCGCGATTGAAGTCCGCACGTATCACCTCGTCGAAGCCAACGCGGCGGATCTGGCGCCGACCCTGGCCCGTTTGTTCGCCGAACGCCAGGACCCGCGCCGCCGCGCCACCGATACACCGCCGCAGCCCCGGTTTGAAGTCGATGTGACCGGCAACGTCCTCCTGGTGGCGGCCACGAAGGAGCAAATGGAGAATATCGACAAGTTAATCAAGGAACTCCGCACCGCCGTCCAGTATGTCCAGGTCACCAAAATCTTCCGCTGTCAATGGGCCGATCCGGACACGTTGGCTCGCATTCTCAGCGAAGCGCTGGCGAGACCTTCCGCTCGTCCGCGCACCGTTCCGGCGTTCAAGGTCATGGTCGATCCCAAAACCAAAGACCTCATTCTGATGGGTTCGCCCGGCGAGATTCAACAAGCCACCGAAATCGCGGCGCAGCTCGACTCCAATCAGCCCGCCCCGCGCGTCCTGAAAACCATCGCCCTGAAATCGAGCCGGGCGAGTGAGTTCGCCTTGCGCATCCGGCAACTTTACCAGGACCAGGTCAGGAACCAGCCCGGCGCCGGCACGGCCGACGCGGTGATCCTGGGCGATGACTTCAACAGCCGCTTGATCATCACCGCCACGGAGCCGCAACTGAAAATCCTCGAGGACCTGGTCAAGCAGCTCGACACCGACGCGGACCGTCCCATTCGCCAGGTCAAGGCGTTCGTTCTCAAACACACCTCCGCGGCGTCGGTAAGCGCAATGATCTCGCAGTTGTTCAGCCGGCAATCCGATGATCCCGCCCGCCGCGTCGTAGTAACCGCGTCCAACGACGATCAAACGCTCGTTCTGGAAGCGCCCGAATCCGTGCTCGGCCGGATCGAGGAAATGATCCGCGCGCTGGACCTCGAACCGGCGCGAGGCACATTGGAGCTTCGCACGTATCATTTGGTCGAAGCCAACGCCACGGAGTTGGCGCCGACCCTCGCGCGCTTATTTGCCGAGAGGCAGGATCCAAGGCGCCGCGAATCCGAGACGCGGCCTCAGCCTCGGTTCGAGGCGGATTCGACCGCCAATGTCCTCATGGTGGCCGCCACGAAGGAGCAGTTGCAGCAGATCGATCAATTGATCAAGGAACTGCGCACGCGCGCCGAGGTCACCGGCGAGATCCGCACCTTCGTGCTTCACCACAGCGACGCCGCGCAGATGGTGCAGTTGCTGGAGACGATGCTGCGCGAAGACACGGCCCCGGCGTTGAATCGCGGTTCGAGGGGAACCCTGATCCAGCGCGGACCGTCCGGAGAAATCAGCCGGCTGCGCATCGCCGCCGCTCCCGCGCTGAACGCCGTCGTGATCCAGGGCTCGCCGCAACGCCTGAGCCTTGCTGAGCAACTGATCAATTCGCTGGACCGCGCCGAGACGATTTCTTCGTCGATCATCCAGACCGTTCATCTGAAGAAATCCCAGGCGGAGATGGTGGCGGATGCGGTCAACAAAGCCGTGTCGGCGCGCGGGCCTCAAGCCGGTCCCAAACGCGTCAACGTCACGCCCGTCGTCGGCTCCAACAGCCTGATTGTCGAAGGCGCTCCGCCCGACGTGAAAAATGTGATGCAGATCATTCAAGGGCTCGACGAAGAAAGCTCCGGCAGCGAGATCGAGGTTCACATCTATAAACTTGAGAACGGGAAAGCCAGGGAAGTCTCTCGGACGCTGAATCAGATTCTTCAAGGCCTGCCCCGCCGCCTCTCCTTTTTCGGCCGAGGCGGCAGGGGCGGGGGTGGCGGCAGCGGCAGCGGCGGCATTGGCGGCCCGCGGCACGACATTACCGTGACCGAAGACGAACGCACCAACAGCCTCATCATCTCGGCCACGGCCGCGGACTTTAAGCTCATCCAGCAAATCCTTCCCACGCTCGATCAAAAGCCAGACCACCCCGATCGCGACGTGAGTTTCGTTTCGCTCGTGAATGCGGACGCGTTCGACGTGGCCATGAAGATCGAGTCGCTGTACTCCGGCCGGCCCCGGGCGGATCAAGTCTTCGTCGAGGCGGACTCGAGTTTGAATTCGGTCACAATCATGGCCAAACGGGAGGACATGGCGGAAATCGAGAACATGATCAAACGCCTGGACGCCGCCGCGCTCGACACCAGCATTCAGGTCCGGATGGAAACGCTCGACAAAGTTCCCGCCGAACAAATGGCGCGAATGCTCCTGAATCTCTATCCCCAGATGTACCAACGCCAGATCAAGGTCGTGGACAAACTTCCCACCCGGCCCGGTGAGACACCGCAAGACAAACCGGCTCCGCCAGACTCAACAAATGCGCCTCCGGCCAAGACGACTTCCACCGACGCAGCCGGCGGCGCGCCGAGGTCGGAGGACGCGGAATCGCCTCCCGTCGTTATGGCCGTGGACAAAACGGCCAACGTCCTCATCTTCTCCGGGCCGGGGCGTGAGTTGAAACAGATTCATTCGATCATCTTCGAGTTGACCTCGTCCTTCGTGAGCAACGATGCCGAGTTCCGCCAGTTCCCGTTGAAGGAAGCCGATCCTGTGGCCGCGGCGCGAACCCTCAGCGAATTGTTCCGCCCGGAACCGTTCATGGCCGGCCAGGCGGGAGCGCAAGCCCGAGGGCAAGGCCGGCGCCCCTTGCAAGGCGCGCCGCCGCCCCAGGCGCAACCTCAACCGGTGCCCGCCCCGGGCCAGCCCGGTCAAGTCCTCCTCGTCCCCTCGCGGATCGCGGTCGTCGCCGAGCCGCGCACGCGCAGTTTGATTGTTCGCGCCCGCCCGTCGGATTTCTCTTTGCTCGAAACGCTCATCAAACAACTGGATGTTCCGGGCGTCAGCTCTCAGATCGAGTTTCGGCTGATCCCATTGCAGAACGCGCACCCGGACAAATTGCTGCCGCTGGTGATTCAGATGATCACCCAATTGAATCTGGCGCGTCCCGCCGACCCGCTTGCGGTCATCAAAGATCCGCGCGGCGGCGCGTTGTTCGTCGTGGCTCGCGCGGTGTTGCTGGATCAGGTGGAAAAGATGATTCGCGATCTGGATATGCCGACGGATTTCGCGGAGGCGGAGGTTCAGATTATTCCTTTGAAAAACGCCCGCGCGCCCCAACTGGCGGCCACGCTGCACGAAATGCTCAAACCGGGAGCCACGGGCGAGGTGACTCCCGCCGCGCGCGAACTTCAAGAACAAGTCCGGCGGCTGCGCGTGCAGAACGATCAAGGCGTTTCGGTCATCCTGGATTTGACCAAGCCGATCAAAGTCATGGCCGATCCGCTGCAAGCTGCGCCCGGCGGGAGCAATCGGCTGATCCTGGCCTCCACTCCCGACAACCTCAAAGCGCTCTCCGCCGTGGTGGAGATGATGGACACCACATCGCCGGAAGGCTTGCTCACGGAAGTGAAAGTGTTCCGGTTAAAGTACGCTTCCGCGACGCGGCTCGTGCCGTTGCTCCAATCAGTGTTCGCCGAAAGCGCGCCCACAGCGGGCACCGAGGCGTTGCGCATCCAGGTGAGCCGGCTGCAAACCGTGCTGGGGCGAAACGGCACGCGGACGACCGAGCGGCCTTCGCGCCGTCAGGCCGTCCTGATGCAAGCCGACGACACCACCAACGTCCTGATCGTCGCGGCCCGCAGCGACATCACGCCGCTGATTGAGGACGTGATCCGGACGCTGGATATTCCCGCCGCATCCGGCTTTTCCACGATCCGACTTTATCCGTTGCAGCACGCGGACGCGGCGGTGATTCAGAAGTTGATCAACGATCTTTACCGCGGCCCCAACGCCAACCAGATCCGCAACGAGGACCGCCCGAACGTGACCATCGACGACCGGACGAACACGCTCATCGTATCGGGCAACGAAAACGCCTTCGCGATCATTGCCAGTTTGCTGGACCGGTTGGATCGCGAATTGCCCGGAGGCGAAATCCGGCTCGTGGCGCTCCGCCACGCTGCGGCTCAAACGCTCAGCATTACGCTCACCACGCTTTTCAACCAGCGTTACCAAGGCGCCCGCACGCCGGACGCTCAGCGCAACCGTCCGATCATTCTCCCCGACCCGCGCAGCAACAGCCTCTTGATCGCGGCGAACCCGGAAGACAATCGCGCGCTGGATGAACTTCTGGCCAAACTCGACCGCCCGCCCGACAACCCCGCCGTGGCGCTGACGGTAATCGGATTGCGGCACAACGATTCTGCGCGCGCGGCTTCCATGATTCAAAGCGTCTTCACGGCGCGGCGTCAGAGCCTGGCGATCGCGGGCCAGCCGCCCACACCGCAAGACCAGGTTCACGTCGAGCCGGATTCGTTGTCCAACTCCCTGGTGATTTCCGCCAATCCGGAGAACCTGGAGCTGATCAGAGGGCTTCTGGCCAAGATTGATGTGGAGCCAACCGCTGCCGAAGGCCTCATCCAGATTTTCCCGCTGAAGCAAGCGGACGCGCAGCGCGCCGCGACCATGCTCCGCGCTTTGATGGATCAGGGCATTTACCGCCCCGGCCTCAGCGCCGGCGGGAGAGGCCGTTCCGGGCGCGACGCCCTCGCCGTTACGGTTGATCAGCGCTCCAACACGCTCATCGTCTCGGCCAGTCCGGAGAACCTGATCGTCGTGAAAGAACTGATCAAACAGATTGATTCGCACACCGGCGCGGACACGGGGAACATTCAGCTTTACGCGTTGAAACACGCCAAGGCGTCCCAACTAGCCAGCGTGCTCGAACAATTCTTCCGCTCCAAGCGCGCGGGGGAATCCGTCGCCGGCGCGGCGGAACGCAGCGTGCCCGTGACCGTCACGGCGGATGACCGAACGAATACGCTGTTGATCACAGGCGGCAAAGAAATCTTCGAGATGGTCGATCGCATGATCGCGCAGTTGGATTCCAAGGAGATCGTGGCGAAGACCAGCTTCCGCGTCATCCCGCTGAAGCAGGCGACGGCGGGCAAACTGCAGGCGACCTTGACCCAGCTTTTCGCCCGGCGCCCTTCGGCTGTCCAAGGCCAGCCGCCCGATCCGATCACCGTCGTGGCCGATAGCTGGGCCAACGCGCTGATCGTCGGAGCGGCGCCGGAAGATTTACAGATGGTGGAAGCGCTGGTAGCGCAACTCGACAGTGGCGCCGCCGATGTGGGCCTCGAAGTCCAGGTGATTCCACTGGTCAAAGCGGACGCGCGCCGAGTCTCCCAGACCGTGCAGACCCTTTACCGCAGCGGCGGCCCCGGCACGGCCTCGCCCGTCACCGTCAACGTGGACGAACGCCTGAACGCGCTGGTGGTTTCCGCAGGCCAGAGCGATTTGAAGCGCATCGCGGAACTGGTGAAGAAGCTCGATACGGACCAGGTGGCGAACGTCTCGGAGATTCGCATCTTCCCGCTGGTCCAGGCGCGGGCCACGCAATTGGCGTCGATTCTCACGTCGATTCTAAATACGAAACCGGCGTCGCTGACGGAGCAAAGCCCCAGCCGCCAATCGCTGCTTCAGTTCATTACCCGGACCGCCGAGGGCAAAGACCTCGTGGCGTCAGCTTTGAAGGAAGGGGTGTTGATCACGCCGGACCCGCGCACCAATTCGCTGATTGTGTCCGCGCCGCTGGATTACATGACGCTGCTGGAGCAGTTGATCGCCCGGCTGGATGCAAGCCTGGCGCAGGCCGCGAAGATCCGTGTCTTCAATCTCAAGAACGCGGACGCGCGTCAGATGTCCACAATCCTGACGACGCTCTTCCGGCTGCAGCGCTCGCCGACCCAGGCTGCGAACGACCAGACGGTTGAATATTCGCTCGTCAGACCGGCGCCCAATCCGAACGCGCCCGAGGAGCCGCAACTGGAAGAAACCGCCTCCGCCACATTCGGCACGCACGAAGACAGCACGCTGACGTTGACCGTGGACTTGCGCACGAACAGCTTGATCGTCGGCGGGGCCGAACACTATGTCGCGCTGGCTTCCGAAATCATCCAAGCACTTGACTCCAGTCCGGCGCAGGAGCGGCAAGCGGAAGTGTACCGGCTGAAAAACTCGCGGGCGCCCGACGTCGAAGGCGCGTTGCGAAATTTTCTGCGGCAGGATCAACAACTGATCAGCGCCGCGGTGGGAAGCCAGGCCATGGCGCAGGAGCTTCTGGAAAAACAGGTGTCCATCGTGGCCGAAACCAACAGCAACGCCCTGCTCATTTCCGCCAGCCCGCGCTATTTTGTGCAGGTCAAATCGTTGATCGAACAACTCGATCAGCCGCAACTCCAGGTGTTGATCCAGGTGTTGCTCGCGGAAGTCACGCTCGATGCCACCAGCGAATTGGGTGTCGATTGGTCGTATCAGTCCAGGGGCACGCCGCAGTTCAGCACGGGTCAGGATCTGGGTGCCGCCGAGGCGCTCAAGAACTTCGGAGGTTTTTCCTCCGGCGTGACCGGAAGCAACTTCAGCTTTTTGTTGCGCGCCTTGGAAAGCGAAGGGCGGCTTCAGGTGCTGAGCCGGCCGCAAATCCTGACCGCGGACAACCAGGAAGCCGTCGTGAACATCGGCCAGCAAGTGCCGTTGATCACCGACGCGCGTGTCACGCAATTCGGCGACAGCATCAATACCGTGGCGTACAAAAATGTCGGCGTCGAATTGAGGGTCACTCCACGCATCAGCCCGGATGGATTCGTGAAGATGGACGTCGGTCCGCGCATCAGTCAGTTGACCAGCTCGGACGTCGAGCTGGGACGCGGCGCCAAAGCGCCCATCATCAATGAGCGCAGCGCTACCACGACCGTGAGCGTGCAAAGCGGCCAGTCTATTCTCATCGGCGGCTTGATCAGCACCACCGACGACACGCGGGCCAGCCGGACGCCGTTCCTCAGCAGAATTCCGTATCTCGGCGCGCTGTTCCGGAGCCACAAGAAGATCGAAGACCGCAAGGAGCTGCTGATCATTTTGACACCGCAGGTGCTGGTCAAAGCCGAAGTGATCGCACAAACACGCGACGCGGCTTCGGTCACGCGCGAGCAATTGGACCGCTCGACGATCAACGAGGAATTCAATCGCGATCCGCTCCAGAGGCAAATCCTCGACCCGCTCTACCCGAACAAACCGACCAATGCCCCCGCGCTGAAACCCGGCAAACGATCGCCCAGGAATTGACGAGAGCGTGCCCCAACCGCGGCCAGTCACGTTGTTGCATGGTTAAATCGAATTGTAGGGCAGGCATCATGCCTGCCGGTCATGCGGGCATCTTGCCCGCTTCGTTAAATTGGCTCAATGGGGATAGAAACGAGACACCGCTGGAGCGGTGCTGCCGCACCGCCGCATCGACTGAAGACCGGCTGCGCGGCAACGCAGCCCTACCGTCAAGTTCAGGGGAAGCTCTCTTGGCCTCAGGGCCATGCCCATGGCCCTTGAACCGAAAACTGCGCGGACCGCAGCCTTTAGGCTGTTTCCGCGCACTCTCCGCAGTCGGGCGTCGAAGCGGCCTGAAGGCCGCGGTCCGAGGAGACGGTTCATGGGAAGCTCCCATGGCCACGTCGCCATGCGCATGGCCCATGAACCCACCCCTTCCTCTCCTACGAGGGGAGCTCCGTCCAACGTCGCGGAGCTCAGTTCCCCTCCTGGGAGGGGTGAAGAGGTGGGTTGGTTCGTGGAGAGCCTTGTGGAGAGGACCCGTTTCCAAGAACTGGAACGTCCACTCCCAGGTTCCAGGCGCTTGGACCTCGTGCCTTTCGTGGCTTTCGCGGTTCGCATTCTTGGCCGTGCTCCCGCTCCTCTGCCTGGCGCTATCGGGTTGCTCGACGCCGCGATCGGGCGCGCCGGCGCCCCAGCGTTCGTCTTCAACACAGATTGACGAGCTGAACGTGCTGGCCATGCCGGTTCCGCTTAATCTCGACGCCGCGCCGGGGGTCGATGGGTTCGCGATCCAGGTTTATGCCGTGAATCGCCGTCATCTCAAAGCGCAACCCATCCAGGACGGCACGCTGGACGTGCTCATGTATGACGGGCTGGTGAAAGACCTGCGTCGGGACAATCAGTCGTTCCGCCACGTTTGGAGCTTCGCGGCGGATGAACTGAAACGGTTTGCGTTCGATACAGCCATCGGCGTGAGCTATCGGCTCACGCTCAATTGGGGCACCGACAAACCGCGCGACGACAAAATCACGTTGATCGTCCGGTATCGGCCCAGCCAGGGCGCTTCCATCTACTCGGCGCCAAGCTCCATCGCGATCCCGGGCCCATAGGCATGAGGCACGCCGGGATGAACCATAGGGACGGATTCCACTCCGTCCCTGAATTCACTCGCGGATCGAAAGTGCAATTTCAGGGACGCGGTGGAACGCATCCTTGCCCATTCATGGGCCGTGTGCATGGTGTCGTGCCATGGCTCTTTCCCATGAACCGTCCTCCGTGGCCTTTGGGCCGCTGTAACGCCCGACTGCGGAGAGTGCGCGGAAGCAGCCTAGAGGCTGCGGTCCGCACGGTCTTCGGTTCATGGGCTGTGTGCAAGGTTCTGGAATCAAGGAAGCTTCCCACGGTAGGGCGAGCCTGTCCCCAGCGAGCCGAGTCGGACGTATTCCACGCCTGTCGAGCGGCTCGTTGAGGACAACTCGCCCTACCGCTGATCGGTTCAGTCCCCAGCGAGCCGAGTCGGACGTATTCCACGCCCGTCGAGCGGCTCGTTGAGGACAACTCGCCCTACCGCTGATCGGTTCAAGGGACGAGTGCATGGTTCTGGAATCAAGGAAGCTTCCCACGGTAGGGCGAGCCTGTCCCCAGCGAGCCGAGTCGGACGTATTCCACGCCTGTCGAGCGGCTCGTTGAGGACAACTCGCCCTACCGCTGATCGGTTCAAGGGACGAGTGCATGGTTCTGAAACCAAGGCAGCTTCCCATGGTAGGGCGAGCCTGTCCCCAGCGAGCCGAGTCGGACGTTTTCCACGCCCGTCGAGCGGCTCGTTGAGGACAACTCGCCCTACCGCTGATCGGTTCAAGGGACGAGTGCATGGTTCTGAAACCAAGGAAGCTTCCCACGGTAGGGCGAGCCTGTCCCCAGCGAGCCGAGTCAGACGTGTTCCACGCACGTCGAGCGGCTCGTTGAGGACAACTCGCCCTACCGCTGATCGGTTCAAGGGACGAGTGCATGGTTCTGAAACCAAGGCAGCTTCCCACGGTAGGGCGAGCCTGTCCCCAGCGAGCCGAGCCAGACGTATTCCACGCACGTCGAGCGGCTCGTTGAGGACAACTCGCCCTACCGCTGATCGGTTCAAGGGACGAGTGCATGGTTCTGGAATCAAGGAAGCTTCCCATGGTAGGGCGAGCCTGTCCCCAGCGAGCCGAGTCGGACGTATTCCACGCCCGTCGAGCGGCTCGTTGAGGACAACTCGCCCTACCGCTGATCGGTTCAAGGGACGAGTGCATGGTTCTGGAATCAAGGAAGCTTCCCACGGTAGGGCGAGCCTGTCCCCAGCGAGCCGAGCCAGACGTATTCCACGCACGTCGAGCGGCTCGTTGAGGACAACTCGCCCTACCGCTGATCGGTTCAAGGGACGAGTGCATGGTTCTGGAATCAAGGAAGCTTCCCATGGTAGGGCGAGCCTGTCCCCAGCGAGCCGAGTCGGACGTATTCCACGCCCGTCGAGCGGCTCGTTGAGGACAACTCGCCCTACCGCTGATCGGTTCAAGGGACGAGTGCATGGTTCTGGAATCAAGGAAGCTTCCCACGGTAGGGCGAGCCTGTCCCCAGCGAGCCGAG